>JAFMIT010000034.1 GCA_017853815.1 Actinomycetota bacterium | reverse complement strand
TTAACACCCTTGTTTGGTTCGCGACCGTTGGTCAACTTCTTGACGAGTTCGCTCACCATTGGCATACGGGTTGAGCCACCGACCATGACAACATGATCGATCGAATCAACGTTGACGCCGGCATCTTTGATGACCTTTTCGAAAGGCACGCGGCAGCGGTCGAGCAAGTCAGCAGTGAGCTGTTCGAACTGTGCACGAGTGAGGTTTTCGTCAAGGTGCAAAGGACCATCTGCCGATGCAGTGATGTACGGCAGGTTGATGGCCGTGGTCATCGACTGCGAGAGATCGATCTTTGCTTTTTCAGCGGCTTCCTTCAAACGCTGCACTGCCATCTTGTCTTTCGACAAGTCGACACCGTTGGCGTTCTTGAACTGCGTCACCAAGTGATTGATGATGCGGTCGTCCCAGTCATCGCCACCGAGGTTGTTGTCGCCTGACGTCGCCTTGACTTCGACAACACCGTCGCCGATTTCGAGAAGCGAAACGTCGAACGTGCCGCCACCAAGGTCGAAGACCAAGATGGTCTGTTCGTGGTCTGACTTGTCGAGACCGTACGCCAGAGCAGCTGCCGTTGGTTCGTTGATGATGCGCAGGACGTTGAGGCCAGCGATTTCGCCGGCTTCCTTGGTCGCCTGACGTTGAGCATCGTCGAAGTACGCAGGCACGGTGATCACCGCATCGGTGATTGATTCACCGAGGTAAGCCTCAGCGTCGCGCTTGAGCTTCATCAAGGTGCGGGCGCTGATTTCTTGCGAGCGGTACTTCTTGCCGTCGATGTCGACGGTCCAGTTGGTGCCCATGTGGCGCTTGACCGAACGAATGGTGCGGTCTGGGTTGGTGACGGCCTGGCGCTTGGCGACTTCGCCGACGAGCACCTCACCGTTCTTCGCGAAAGCAACGATCGACGGGGTGGTGCGAGCGCCTTCCGCGTTTGCGATCACGGTTGGTTCGCCGCCTTCAAGGACAGATACAACCGAGTTGGTGGTTCCGAGGTCGATACCGACTGCACGGGACATAATGAATTACCTCCAATTACGCGGCTTGTGGCCGCCTTTACGTTTGGACTTGGGCCAAGTGTAAAACCAGAATCAGGTATCTGTCATTTCGAGAGTCACCTAATCTGAGTCCACACGACTCATATCTGGGAGGTATAACGGGGCCACTCAGGAATCTATTCCCGGCTTTACGAGGGATTTTTATCGAGTGGGGCTTCGCAGTGCTTATCGAGTGGGGCTCCGCCAGGCCCACATCATCATGGGGATCTGGAGCGGCAGACGGAGAACAGCGACGACGAGAGACGCACTGAATCCGCCCGAGATCAGGCTGATGGCCATCCACCAGTTGCCAACCCACACCACCGCGAGAGCGCCAGTGGTCAGATACGGCGCCCACCAATAGCGCTGATAGAGCGCAAAAGCGCAGACCAGCTCAAGAATGCCGCTCGCCACCGTCCAAAACAGAGGTGACCCGAGGGCAGGCGGAATCAAGTCGAAAAACGCCGACGGCTTCAGCAGATGCACCACACCGCTCAGCGTGAAAGCGCCAATCAAGAACCGCGTGCCACCGGGCAGCTTCCTCGACTGGCGGATTCGCATTACGAAATCTCGGTGATGTGGAAGTTCTGGAAAGAACGGCTGGCCGTCGGACCGCGCTGGTTTTGGTAGCGCGAGCCGTACACGCCCGACCCGTACGGATGCTCCGAAGATGACGACATCTTGATGAAGCAGAGCTGGCCAATCTTCATGCCTGGCCACAGGGTGACAGGCAGATTCGCAACATTGCTCAGCTCGAGAGTCACGTGGCCACTAAAGCCAGGATCAACGAAACCGGCAGTCGCATGTGTCAGGAGGCCCAACCGGCCAAGCGATGACTTGCCCTCGACGCGAGCGGCAATGTCGTCTGGCAGGGTGACAACCTCGTACGTGCTTCCAAGAACAAACTCACCTGGATGCAGGATGAATGGCTCGTTCGGCGCGACCTCGACGGCGCGAGTTAAGTCTTCTTGTTCCTGGGCTGGATCAATGAACTGATACTTGTGGTTCTCAAAAGTTCGGAAGAAGCGATCAAGCCGAATGTCGACTGACGCCGGCTGCACCATGGCAGCGTCGTAAGGCTCGAGCTTGATGCGTCCGAGGGAGATTTCGGACTTGATATCGCGATCTGAAAGCAGCACGGGTGAAGGCTAGCGAACCCGGAAGTCCGTACCGCACCCTGCACACGAAGTTTCGCCATTCGCTACGCGATTTCCACACACGGGGCACGGGCGGCTGTTAAGCCGGCGGTTAGCCCAACCGATGGCACGGAATGGGGCCGACACCAGCCAGCACATCCCGAACAGGATGAAGAACACCCAGAAGTTCCAGCCGCCCTCACCCGAAAATCCAGCGATAAAGCAGAAAATGGCAGCAATAAATAAAAACCATTGACCGCCCGTGACGTTGTACTTGCGGTTGTAGTCAGAAAGCCAGCCCATTGTGAATCCTTACTGTCGGGAAGTGCCGTGAGGTTAAAGACAGGGTCTGACGTTCGGCGAGAATCGAACTATTCGACCGGCTCAGCTGCCTTGGCCATCGCTTGCATCAGCGTCTCGACCGACTCCGCGCCAGGCACTGCAACTCGTTGATTGAAGACGAAGAAGGGAACTCCCCTCACGCCAATTTGCTCCGCCAACTGCTTGTCGTATTCGACAACATCTTCGAACTCATCAGAGGCAAGCACTTCATCCACTCGCGCAGGATCGAGCCCGACGGCCAACGCATGTGGTCGCAACTCGTCAGCCGAAAAAACTGGCTGTGCCTGCTGGAAGTACGCGTCGAACAATCGAAACAGCAAGTCGTGCTGCTTTCCCTGTGTGGCCGCGAAGGCGAGCAGCCGATGTGCTGTCGCCGTATTGCCATGCGGTGTATCTGCGAGCTTGTACTCGAGTCCATCTGCCGCAGCGATAGCAGTGACGCGCTCCATCATTCCTAAAGCATCTTCGACACCGATGCCGTATTTCTCTGCGAGATGTTCGGCTGTCCTGCGACCGTCGTGGACGGCAGTTGCATCGAGTTGATATGCGTGATGAAAAACTTCGGCCTCAACACCAGAAGCGGCGAGCGCCTTCTCAAGTCGAACAAATCCGAGGTAGCACCACGGGCACACAACATCTGACCACACATCAACGCGCATGACTCGATGCTACGCGAGTGACTATTCTTGAGTGGCTCGCCGGTGTAGTTCAATGGCAGAACGCGACCTTCCCAAGGTTGAGGCGCGGGTTCGATTCCCGTCACCGGCTCCACTCACGCCACTAGGTTTGCGCCGTGGCTAAGAAAATCTCGCGCTCGCGTGCAATTCAATCTGGCGTTCTTCAAGTGCTCGGCGGCGTCCTCATTTTGGCTGGCGTGGTCGGAGGTGGCGGGCTATCGGCTGGCTGGCAAGGTTGGCTAGGTCTCGCCGTGAGTTTCTACTTTGCGGCTACCGGCGGATATCGCACGTACGAAGCTCTCAAACTTCCGCGCGACTAACTGGCTTTCGTTACGCCAGTCCCGCAAGCATCAGCGAAAGCTCCGCGACACCATCGTCGCTGAGTTCAATCGGTACACCCCAGTCCTGCTGATGCACATGGCACGCAGGGAATTCCACTTCGTCAGAGATGTCGCACGAGGCCGCGCGCACAGATACGTGCAACACCCCGCGCTCAATCCCCTGTGCACGCAGATCTGCAATCACAAGCGCACGCGTCAGATCCGCACCCGACCCCGCCCCACTTACGAGCAATTCGGGTGGTGAAGAGCTCACCACAAGATGCGTCGACGGACCGTACCGATCATCGAGTTTCTGGCCCGCAGGCGGCGCGAACACCACCGCGAGGTCGACTGCGCCTGGGCGCATCGGCTGCGCAGGGCGCTGAGTTCTGAAGGCGTCGCCGCTCACTCGCTGCATCACTTCTGGAAGCGTCACGCGCGTCAACGAATGCGCAGCAGATTCCGTCACCAGAAGATCCACGCCGCCATCACGCGCAATCACCACGAGACCACTCGGTTCGCGCAGGTCGCGTGCAATCGTCGAGACTTCACGAGTCTCAGGATCGAAACGACGCACAGCGTTGTTGTACGTGTCGGCGATGGCGACAGAGCCATCAGGCAGAACAGCGACACCGAGCGGATGCTGCAACAGTGCATCCGAAGCCGCGCCATCGACGTAACCAAAATCAAAGAGGCCCTTGCCGACGACCGTGTGAATCACACCGTTGGTCGCGCGGCGCAATGACGAGGTCTCGGAATCTGCCATCCAGAGTGTCTGACCATCAGCGGACACCGCAAGACCTGACGTCTGCGCAAACCATGCAGCATCCGCATCACCATCCACCATGCCTTCGTTGGTGGTGCCCGCGAGCACTGCCACGACTCCAGACAGTGGCTCGAACGACCACAGCTGATGAATGCCTGCCATCGCAATCGCCACGGCATTAATCGCTGGATACCAGACGACATCCCACGGTGATGAAAGTCGCGTGGCACCACTCGGCGCTTCAACACCAAATGCCGGTCCATCGCCTTGCATCCATTGTTCGCCGGTGCCCGCCACGGTGATGACTTTGCCGGTCTCGAGTTTGATGCCGCGCAAGACATGGTTAACGGTGTCTGCCACGACAATGTCGTAGCCACAACCTGCAGCAATCGATTCCGGCAACAAGCACAGCCCGTTCGGTTCGCTGAACTGTGCAACATCTGGATCGCCATCGACGAGTCCGCGTTCGCCAGTGCCGATGACAGAACGCACCGTCGAGCCGTCGAGTTCCGTGATCACGATTCGGTGATGACCAGCGTCTGCGGTGACGATGCAATCGTTGAGCACAAGCGACTTTGCAGGGAAACGAAAAGTCGTCGCTACTGGCTCGGGCGCCACATACGGACCGTCGCCCCGGTGCAGGGTGCCTTTCGATTCATGCTCTTCAACAAGTTCTGCGATCAACACGTCGAGGGCGTGCGCATGACCTTCGCCCGAATGCTGCGCAACGACATAGCCTTCAGGATCAATCACCGCGAGAGTCGGCCAGGCACGCACGGCATAGGACTGCCAGGTCGAGAGAGTCGGATCATCGAGCACTGGGTGATGCACTTCGTATCGATCGACGGCAGCAAGCACCGCGTCGTGGTCAGCTTCGTGCAAGAACTTCGGCGAATGCACACCGATCACCACGAGCACATCGCGATACTTCTCTTCGAGCGGACGCAGTTCGTCGAGCACGTGGAGACAGTTGACACAACAGAACGTCCAAAAATCGAGAATCACAATCTTGCCGCGCAAGCTCGCGAGAGTCAGTGCTTCTCCACCCGTATTGATCCAGCCACCATCACCAGTGAGTGCAGCCGCGCGCACTCGATGTCGAGTGACCATCAACGGCGCCGATCTTCAAGGACAGGAAACGCAGTTCGCCACTCATCCACCAGCGTGACATCAATCTCGGCATCGATGAACTCGTCTGTCGCACTCGCCTGAGCGATGATGTCGCCCTTAGGGCTCACTACAACAGAACATCCACCGAGAGTGACGCCACCAGCGGTGCCGCGGCCATTGCATGCGATGACGAACGCTTGGTTCTCAATCGCGCGTGCCTGCGTCAGTACTTCCCAATGGCTGATGCGGGGAGTCGGCCAACCAGAACACATCAAGAACGTTTGTGCGCCGCGATCGAGGAGTTCTCGGTACATCTCAGGGAAGCGCAGGTCGTAGCACGTCGCAAGGCCTGTGCGGCCGAGCGGTGTGTCCACCACGACGAACTCATCACCAGCGTTCATCACAGTGCGCTCGCCATCAGCAAAGCCAAAAAGATGCCGCTTGCCGTACGTCGCACGAATCGCACCATCGGGCCCAAACAGGAAAGCAACATTGCGCGCCTTGCCATCGGAATCTGCGATTGCAATCGAACCGCCATGAATCCAGGTAGCTGTGGTGCGCGCAACGTTGGCCAGCGCCGTCACGAGCGGACCATCAACAGTCTGCGCCGCGCCGGACACTGCGGCGAGATTAAAAGCACCGATATGCCATAGCTCTGGCAGCACGACGACGTCTGCTGCTGCGGCATGTTCAGGAAGACCTGCAACTATGTGCGCGATTCGCGCTTCAACTGGCTCTGAGTCATTTGACTCAATCTGCACCAAACGAACCTTGACCACAGGCGCGAGCGTAACCAACATGTACGGTAGGTACAGGTTCACGAAGTATTTAGGGGTGGATGATGACAATCCGAGTTTTCCTGATGGACGACCACGAAGTGGTGCGCCGTGGATTGCATGATCTCATCAGCAGCGACCCGACGATGGAAGTTGTTGGTGAGGCCGGCACATGCGCTGAAGGTTTGCAGGGCATCGTCACCAAGCGCCCGCACGTCGCGGTTCTCGACGTACGCCTGCCCGATGGCAGCGGCATCGAGGTCTGCCGTGACCTCCGAGCAATTGCACCTGAAGTCAATGTTCTGATGCTCACCTCTTACGCCGACGACGAAGCGTTGCTGACCGCGGTGCTCGCAGGGGCACACGGATATGTACTTAAAGACATTCGCAGCAACGATCTCGTCGAGATGATTCGCACTGTGTCGACTGGCAAGTCGCTCCTCGACCAAAAAGCGGTCGATGCCGTGCGCTCGCGACTACGCCAAGGCTCGTCGGTCTACTCGATGCTTGAAGACCTGACCGACCAAGAACGTCGCGTGCTCGAGTTCATCGGCGAAGGCATGAGCAATCGCCAGATTGCAGAACACATGTTTCTCGCCGAGAAGACAATCAAGAATTATGTGTCTTCAGTGCTTGCAAAACTCGGCATGGAGCGTCGCAGTCAAGCCGCCGCGTTCATCGCCCGCTTAGGTACTGGCGAGCACCACTAGCTCTTGGTTTGCACCGGCACAGCCCAAGATGCGACAGTGCCGATGTCTGGCGCGCTACTTACTTCAAACGTGCCGTTGAGAGCTTCTGCTCGCTTACGCAAGTTATCGAGTCCGCTGTGCCGCGCATTGGGCGGAATGCCGACGCCATTATCAATCACCGTCAACACAATGTGACCGTCCGCGCGTTGAACAACCACGGAAAGCTCCGTTGCCTTCGCGTGTCGCATCGCATTCGACAACAGCTCCCGCAAGACAGCGACGAGTTGTTCTGCCACACGATCAGTAGTCAACGTGTCGACGGCACCTTCGAACGTGATGGATGGCGTCGAGCCGAGCAGCGGCGCGTAGGCCTCGACTTCGTGCATGACCTGGCGGCGAAGTGACACGGTTCCAGCGTTCGTCGTCAGCGAATAGATAGATTGGCGAATCTGCTTGATGGCTTTGTCGAGCTCATCAGCGGCCGCACGAATCCGCACTGTTTCGTCCTCGGGAATCTGACCGCGACGCGCAATTGCCTCCAACTGCATTCCCGTCGCAAACAGGCTTTGGATCACCAGATCATGAAGGTCGCGGGCAATGCGATTGCGATCTTCATAGAGCGCAAGCATCTGCTCCTGAGTTGAGACCTTGGCATTCTCAATCGCAAGCCCCGCGGCGGCGGCGAGCATGGTCACCATGTCTTCGTCTTCTTGAGTGAATTCAGCTGCGCCTTGTTTTTCGGTCAAGTACAGATTGCCAAAAATCACACCGCGCACGCGTACAGGAACCCCCAAGAAGGACTTCATGGGCGGATGGCCCTCTGGGAACCCAAAGCTCGCTGGGTGCTTCGACAAGTCATCAAGTCGGACTGAATGTGGATGCGAAATCAACAGTCCGAGGATGCCGCGACCACGCGGTGGATGTTCCATTTTCGCGACATCTTCTGGGTCCATGCCAAAGTGCAGAAACTCTTCGACGTTTCCTTCCGCGTTGATGATGCCAAGCGCCCCGTACTTCGCGTGCGAAAGATGAGTTGCTGACGCCACAATCCGATCGAGGGTGCTGTACAGATCCACGCCGTGGACCACGTCCATGATGGCACCGAACAAGAGACTTTCGCGGGTTTCGCTCACGTCTAAAGCCTATGCCAGCCGCACCTGTCCATCGCAGTGCGCGGCCACTCGCTCGTCATGAGTAATCACGAGCAGTCCGCGGTCGCTGAACGTCGTTCGCAATGTCTTCCACACTGCCTCTGCGGTTTCGGAGTCGAGGTGTTCTGTCGGTTCGTCCAGAACCACGAAGCCAGCAGATGTCAACAACACCCGCGCAATCCCGAGTCGCTGAATCTCGCCACCACTCATGCCGCGTTCGCCATCACCGATGCGGGTATCAAGACCATCGATGAGGGTCTCGAACCACGGCATCAGTCCGGCGTCTTCTAGGGCCTGCATGAGCTGCACGTCTGTTGCGCGTGGGCTTGCGAGTTTGAGGTTTTCGCGCACTGACGTCGCGAACACATGCGTCGTCTGCAACATCGCCGTGACATGACGTGAGTAATCGAGCACTTGACCAATCTCTGTGCCATCAAGTGCAATCGACCCGCGATATTCCACAAGTCCAAGCACCGCTGAGGCAATCGACGACTTGCCGCTGCCACTTGGTCCAACGAGTGCCAAGCTGCGGCCGCGCTCGAGATCGAAGCTAACGTCTCGCACAACATCCACGTCATCCCAACGCACAGCGACCGAGCGCAATCGCAACGCCTGCGGCGCCGAGAGAGTGACGGTCGGCACTGGGTGATTCGCGGCGCGATGCTGAGCATCTGCGAGAACCCGCTCGATTCGCTGCCGCGAAACCTCAACGCGTGTGCGGGCGGTCGTGGCCTGCGCGAACGTCGACATGATTTCTGCACTCGCCCATGGCAACAGTGCAATCACGGCAATCATCGGGCCATCCAATTGATCGCGTGAATATGAAGCAATGCCAGCCGCGAGACCAGAGAACAGCGCAAGTCCAGTGGCGATGCCCGTGAGCAACGATGAAAGTCCGGCCCAGCGGCTCGCAGCTGATTCGACAGAAACGCGTTCGCGATCTGCCGCATCGACTAATGCGAGATACGAGTCCGTCATGCCGAGAAGTCGCAGGTCATCGGAGTGGTTGACCACCGTATCGATGTGCTGGCTCAGAGCAATGCGTGCACGGACAGATGCCTGAGCGATATCACGTTCAATGCGCACAGTTGCAAGTGGCACGACGACGCCAGCGACGATGAAGGCAAGCGCCAGCGCGACGCCAGCGGCTGCGAGGTTGGTGAATTG
Source organism: Actinomycetota bacterium (assembly GCA_017853815.1). Lineage (GTDB taxonomy): Bacteria > Actinomycetota > Actinomycetes > S36-B12 > UBA5976 > JAFMIT01. The sequence continues at coordinate 5,125 of JAFMIT010000034.1, read as the reverse complement.
AAGAACGACAAGCAATGCCGCACTGAGCGCTGCCGCAATGAATGGCGTGCGCACCCGCGTGACGTCGTCTTGCAACGCATCCGAGTCGGCGGTAAGCCGATCGAGCGCATCCGAACCACGCAACCGCCAGATACCGCGCGGACCGAGCACCGCCGCCGCATTCCACAGCGCCACGCGCTGGCGAGTGGTACCCGTAAGCGCCACTTCATGCGAGACAACGCGCTCTCCCCAGCGCGCTGCACCACGTGCAATACCAAAGAAGCGCACCGCAACGATGGCAACTTGCAGAACGAGAATCGGCGGCATCAAAGCAGCGCTGCTAATAAGCCATCCACCTGTGGCAACCAGACCCACCGCTGCCAGCATCGTCGATGCCGCAAGCAGAACAGCAAGCACACCTAGTCGCGACTTCATGCGCTCACCTGTGAAAACTCAATGACCGAGTCCGCCAACTCGCGAACTGTCGCGCGATGCGCCACCACCAACACTGTTGCGCCGCCGCGGGCGATCTCTCGCAATTGTGCGAGCAGGGCCGCTTCAGATGCCTCATCGAGAGCGGCGGAAGGTTCATCGAGAACGAAGACACGAGGGCGCTGAAGAACTGCTCGCGCCATGGAAAGCCGCCGGCGCTGGCCGACGGATACACCTTGGCTTCGATCCGAGATGGGCGCGTCGAGTGCGATGTCAAGGTCGAGTGCACGCATGGTCGCTGTAATCACGTTCTCATCTGCGGTCCCGCCGCGCGTCAGAACCTCGAGCACAGTGCCCTCTCCAAGCCACGGCGACTGGGCGACGTAGCCAAGGTTCGTCGCGAGCTGGTCTACAGCAACGTCACTCGGAGCAACGCGCCCATCAGTGCCGACGAACTCGCATTGACCAGACGCCGGCAGGAGATTGCCAATCACTACATTGAGCAAAGTGGACTTTCCACATCCGCTCGGTCCGACGATTGCGGTGATGTCGCCTGCTCGCGCGCGACCAGCTGGAATCGCAATAGTTCGATCGCCGAGGGTCACCGCCAGATCTGACCATTGCACTTCGAGCGGTCCCGCTGGAAGCGATGCTGATCCGCGACTGCGTTCTGTGGTCACCAGCACGCGATCAATCTGTGCCCAGGCTTCGAGGCCATCCGCCGCGGCGTGGAAGTGCACGCCGAGCATGCGCAGCGGGGCATACACCTCGGGGGCAAGCACGAGGGCTGCGAGACCTTTCCACAATTCCATCTCACCGTTGACGAGTCGGAGGCCCACAGCTACCGCGATGATGGCGACAGAGATGGTGGCGAGCAGTTCCAAGACAAACGCAGAAAGGAATGAGAGTCGCAATACTTTCATTGTCGCGGTTTGTTGGGCGCGACCGAGCCGCTCAATCTCAGTGGCCTGCGCTTTGGCACGACCAAAGATGGTGAGCTCCGGTAGCCCGTTCATCAGGTCCGCGATTGTCGACGACAACGACATCACATGTTGCCAATGTTTCTCAACGTTGCTTTGTGTGAACCAACCGACAAGCGCCATAAAGATCGGAATCAAGGGAATCGTCACGGCGATAATGACAGCCGCAAGTGGGTCGAGCCACAGAATCACGACGCCGAGCCCCAACGGAACGATGGCGCTGATGACAAGCTGCGGCAAGTAGCGAGAGACATACGTCTCGAGGCCATCGACACCGCGCGTCAGCAACGCGACAAGTGCGCCATGTGAAAGTGGCAGTGAAGATTTTGGTGCAGTGGAGAGCCGAGTCAATGCTAGCGAGCGCGCCTGCGCAACTGCTTGAAGACCAGCACGTCGCGCCCACCAATCGCTGACGGAAGTGATGCCGGTCCGCATAACCCACGCGAAAAGACCCAGCAGCAGCAAGCCCGTCAGTTCATCGAGTGACTGCCGCTTCAAGAACGCGAAAGAGATTGCCTGCGCAAGGCATACGGCCTGCACGACGAGAAATGCCGCTGCGATGAACGACAACACGGCGGTGAATCCAATCGTTCCTCGTACTGGTTTGAGATATCTCGCCAACCGAGGATCGAAGGGACGCACCGCCGTATTGTGTCTGGTTACAAGGGATTAGAGAGCAACCGAGTGATCGAGCGAGCCTTTTTCCGGAGTTGGAATTTGGCTAGCCGACAGACGCTTACGAAAGACCCAGTAGGTCCATGCCTGGTAGACAAGAACGATCGGAGTCATGACGGCAGCCACGATGGTCATGATCTTGAGAGTGCCTTCGGTGGATGACGCATTCGCGATCGTGAGACCCACGAGGTTGCGATCAATGTTCGGCATGACGTTGGGATACAACATGCTGAACAATGCAGAGACCGCACCGAGCATCGTGATGGAGCTGAAGAGGAAAGCAAATCCTTCGCGACCCAACTTCACTGATGCCACAGCCGCGAGCCAGGACACTGCAGCGACCGCCACAGGAATCCAAGACCACACGTTGTTGCTGTAGGCGAGCTGTCCCCAAAGCAGGAACACGACGGCGAGCACCGTCGCCACTGCGCCGAGTTTGAAGGCGAGATCGCGAGCGCGGAAACGCAGTTCGCCATCGGTCTTGAGCGAGATAAAAATCGCACCGTGGGCCATGAACAGCGTCAACGTGACAAGTCCGCCGAGCAACGCAAACGGATTGAGAAGCGCAAAGAAACCGCCGGTGTATTCGAAACCGCCGCCATCGAGTGGCACCACTTCGACACCTCGCACGAGGTTGGCAAACGCCACACCCCAGAGCAGCGATGGCAAGAATGAACCGAAGACAATCAGTTGATCCCAGCGAGCACGCCACGTCGAATCGCCGTGCTTTGAGCGGTACTCGAAAGCTACACCGCGCACAATCAGTGCGACGAGGATGAGGAACAGCGGCAGATAGAAACCACTGAACAAGGTCGCGTACCACTCAGGGAATGCGGCGAAGGTTGCGCCACCTGCGACGAGCAGCCACACCTCGTTGCCGTCCCATAGTGGGCCGAGAGTGGTGATGAGGGTGCGACGTTCAGCCTCAGTCTTGCCGAGCACTGGCAACAAAATGCCGACGCCAAAATCGAAGCCTTCGAGAACGAAGTAGCCGATCCAAAGGACCGCAATCAACACAATCCAGATGATTTGAAGAGTCTCAAGTGTCATGACGATCAATCCTCTTAGTACGCGAAGGTCAGCTGACGTTGGTCGTCAGACGTGTCGACATCGAATGGGTCAGCAACAGTCTCGGGCGGACCTTGCTTGATGGTCTTAGTGAAGAGCCCGAACTCAACAACAGCTAGCACGCCGTAAAGAGCAGTGAAGCCGATCATCGTGAAGAGCACGGAGCTAGCGCCGACGGAACCGGAGACACCGTCAGCAGTCTTGAGCGCACCGAAGACAAGCCACGGTTGACGGCCGAGTTCGGTAAACATCCAGCCGAAGCTGATTGCGAGAAGTGGAGCGAATGGCATGACTTTTGCTGCGCGCATGAACCACTTTGAGGTGGGGATTTTGCCGCGACGCGTTGCCCAGAGAGCCCATAGGCCGTATGCCATTGCCAACATGCCGATACCGATCATGAGGCGGAACGTCCAGTATGTGGTGGGAATGTTTGGTGCGTACCAACCTTGGCCGTAGGCGTCGCTGTATTCAGTCTGCAAATCGTTGATGCCCTTAACCGTGCCGTCGGTCGAACCGGTAGCGAGCCATGACAACAAACCTGGCACCTTGATTTCGTAGGTAGCTTCGGTACCTTCGAGATTTCCGATAGTCAACAAACTAAAGCCCGCGTTGGCTTCTGTTGTGTACAGACCTTCAGCGGCTGCCATTTTCATTGGTTGCTGTTGCACCATGATCTTGGAGTCCATGTCACCAGTGACTGCTGTGAGCAGACCTGCGACGATGGCAGTGACTGCACCGAGCTTCAACGTTGCCCGCGCAACGTCAGCACCTTTGGCCTTGATAAGCAACCACGCGCTCACACCAACAAACAGCGTGCCACTCATCAAGAACGACGACGCCATGGTGTGCGCCCACGCGATCACTGCAGTGTTTTGCGTCAGTACACGAATGAAGTCAGTGAGTTCGGCGCGATTGGTTTCAGGGTTGATGACATAACCAACTGGATGCTGCATGAACGCGTTGGCCGCAAGAATGAAATACGCAGAGAGCGCGGTGCCGAGAGCTGCGAGCCAGATGGTCGCGAGGTGAATTTTCTTGGGCAGGCGATCCCAACCGAAAATCCACAGACCCAGGAATGTGGACTCGAGGAAAAAGGCGACGAGACCTTCAACGGCGAGCGGGGCGCCGAAAATGTCGCCGACGAAGCGTGAGTACGCCGACCAGTTCATACCGAACTGGAATTCTTGAACGATGCCTGTTACGACACCCATTGCGAAGTTGATCAAGAACAACTTGCCCCAGAATTTGGTCGCACGCAGATACTTTTCGTTTCCGGTGCGGTACCAGGCGGTCTGCAAACCTGCGACCAGCCACACGCTTCCGAGGGTGATGGGGACGAACAGGAAGTGATAGACCGTTGTGATGCCAAACTGCCAGCGGGCAAGATCTAGAGCATTCATTTCTAACCTTTCCAATGTGTCGTGGAAAGGGTTCCATTTCCGCTGTGCGGAATGCCTGGGCCAAAAGTCCCAAGTTCTGGGACCGACAGGGCTACAGTCCCCGACGTGGCTTTGAGCATGCGAGTGGACCCGTCCAAATTCATCTGGATCAACCTCGTACTCGTGTACATCTTTTGGGGCTCGACGTACGCCGGCATCGCGGTGGCAGGTGAGTCCGCGCCACCTTTTACAAGCATGGGCGTGCGGTTCGTCATCGCTTCAAGCGTGCTCGCTGTAATTCTCAAACTGCGCGGGCGCAGTCTCGCTGTCACCCGCCGCGAACTTGGCAATGCTGCTTTCGTGGGCGTCGCGCTGCTCGCTGGTGGCACGGGCGGGGTTGCTCTCGGGGAGCAGACCGTGCCGAGTGGGGTCACGAGTCTCATCATCTGCGCGACGCCGATGTGGATGATGCTGTTTCGAACCGTCACGGGTGACCGCCCCAAACTGCGCGGCCTCGTCGGCGCCGGCATCGGATTCGCTGGCATGTTCGTCCTCGTGAGCGCAGCTCCTAGCCATGAGCTCGGTGGCGGGCTGAGTTTTGGGCTGGGCGTG
>JAFMIT010000164.1 GCA_017853815.1 Actinomycetota bacterium | reverse complement strand
TGCGGCGCTTGAAGAGGCTATTCAGCGCGCGCAGTCAGCTTCGGCTGAACTTGCACGAGCTGATTCTGATCTTGCTGCGGCTCGCTCAGAACTCGTTGATGGGAAACGTGAACTCGCTGAACTCCAAGGGCGTTTGGATGCCCATGACCATCGCAGTGATGCGGCGCGTGATTCCCTCGCCCGTTTGAACGGAGAACGACGCGAAGTGCTCGCTGAAACCGAGTCGATTTCCAATCGGCGCAATGACATGGTGCAGGGGAGTGTGCGTCAAGAACAGCGTATTGCCGAGCTCGAATCGTTGTTGGTCAAGCTTGAACGCGATGAAGCAGCCGAAGCTGAGGCAGCACGTGCAATTTCTGCCACTCGTACTGAGATCGAATCGCGAGCCGCATCGCTTGGTTCACGTCGCAAAGACCTTGAGGTGCGTAGCGCTGGCCTGATTGAGCGCCAACAGTTCCTGCATCGCCGTCTCGAAGAAACCGAAACTCGGCTCAATGCGGATGCAGCGGCCCGCACCGAGGCCGCAGAGCGTCGCACCAAAATTGAAATGGGAATCAACGCGATCAGTCGCCTTGCAGAGCTCGTTGATGGTCATCGCATTGCAATTGAAGTTGAGTGGCAAGATCTGCAGGAGCAGCGGCGTCGCCAGAGTGACGAAGTGCGTGCCGCGGCACATTCACTTGATGAGTCACGCAAGTCGCGAACTGCTACCGAGCGTCAATTGGAGGAGCAACGCGAACGATCGCGTCGACTCGAGATCGACGAAGCCGAAGTGAAGTTGCGACTTGAGGCAGCCGTTGAGTCAATTCGTCGCGATCTGGAAGTTGAGCCCGAAGTGGCAATCGCATCCCCGCTGCCCGAGCTTCCCGAAGGTGTTACGCCTCAGGCAAAGACCCGCGAACTTGAACGCGAACTTCGTCTGATGGGTCCGATCAATCCGCTTGCGCTGGAAGAATTCAACGAGTTGCAACAGCGTCACCAATTCCTTGAGGAGCAACTTGAAGATGTTCGTGAGACTCGACGCGAACTTTCCCGTGTGATCAAGGCTGTTGATCTGGAAATCCAGACCGTGTTCGCTTCTGCATACGCAGATGTGAGCCAAAACTTTACGGGACTCTTTTCAATGCTGTTCCCTGGTGGTACCGGAAAGTTAGTGCTCACCAACCCAGATGATCTTTTGAATACCGGTATCGAAGTTGAAGCAAGACCGCCCGGAAAGAATGTCAAGAAACTCTCGTTGCTCTCGGGCGGTGAGCGCTCATTGACGGCACTTGCATACTTGTTTGCGGTGTTCCGTAGTCGCCCTTCTCCGTTCTATGTGATGGACGAAGTTGAGGCTGCGCTTGATGATCCGAACCTCCACCGTTTCTTGCAGCTGGTGGATGAGTTCCGTCAAGAAGCACAGATGATTATTGTGAGCCACCAAAAGCGCACCATGGAAGCTGGCGACAGTTTGCTTGGCGTGAGCATGCAGCCAGGCGGCTCGTCAAAAGTTGTCACCGAGCGGGCGCCGCGTCCGCAGAGTGCCAGCGCAAACAACTAAGCCAAATTGGAGGCCCATATGTTGGCTGAGTCTGGACCAAACCTGATTCCCATTGTTGTAATCGCAGTATTGGTGGCTGGGTTTGCTGGTTACTTCATTGTGCGAGGCCGCAGTCGCGGTGGTACGGCACCGACTGACATCACCGACGCTGAGATTGCGCGTGCATCAGTGCCAGAAACAGTTATTGATTCATTTCCTGAAGTTGCTGCTCCTGTGGAAACCATTGTTGAGCCAGCTCCTGCGATGGGGCGCGTCCGCTCGGTGTTTGCAGGAGCCATCAGCAAGATCACGGGTGCTGGAAAGATCTCCGAAGAAACGTGGGAAGAGCTCGAAGAAGCACTGCTACGTGCTGACGTCGGAGTGAAGATCAGTGACGAGTTGCTGAATGTCTTGCGGGCTGAAGCAAAGTCGGGCGCATTGCAATCACCAGAGGCAGCGATCGATCGCCTTCGTGGGCTGATGCTTGAGCGCATTGTCGGATCAGAACGCGAACTCAACATGCTGCCTGATGAGGCGAACTCCCCGAACGTGTGGATGTTCGTTGGGGTTAACGGTGTCGGTAAGACAACGTCAATTGGCAAGGTGGCAGCACAAAGAATTGCGCTCGGTAACAAGGTGTTACTTGCTGCTGGCGACACTTTTCGTGCCGCAGCCGCCGAACAGCTGGCTACTTGGGCCGATCGCGCCGGCGCGGAGTTCGTACGTGGAGCCGAAGGAGCCGATCCTTCGTCGGTTGTTTTTGATGCTGTCGAAAGTGCAGCAGCAAAAAACGTGGAACTCGTTCTTGCTGACACAGCCGGTCGTTTGCACACCAAGTCAAACCTGATGGAAGAACTCGCCAAGGTGCGCCGCGTTGCCGAAAAGGGCCGGGGTCGTGTGAGCGAAGTTCTTCTAGTAATTGATGCCACTACTGGCCAGAACGGTCTTGTGCAAGCACGCGAGTTTGCACTTGCAACTGCTGTGACCGGGGTGATTCTCACCAAGCTCGATGGATCCGCCAAAGGTGGCATTGTTTTTGCAATCGAAACGGAACTCGGTATTCCCGTAAAGCTTGTTGGTCTCGGCGAGAAGATCGGTGATCTCATTGCTTTTGACCCAGAGCAGTACATAGCTGCACTCTTCGCCAACTGATATTGCAACTACGGTTGGCGCATGCCCGCTGGTGACAACGATTCTGAGCGCTTTAAGGCACTCTATGTTGCTCACTCACGGGAAGTATTTGCTTATGCCTTGCGGCGATTACGCGATGCTGACACCGCAGCTGATGTTATGGCTGAAGTATTCACCGTCGCATGGCGAAAATTGAATGCCATTCCTAACGGTGACTCCGCAAAGCTCTGGCTATTTGGTGTGGCACGCAATGTGGTGCGTAATCAGGAGCGCGGCATTCGTCGGCGCACGAATCTTGCAGCAAGGCTCGTCGCTCACTTTTCGGGAATCGACTACGAACCCGATCCAGCACCAGAGCCCGAACTGGTGGAGTTGGTGCGCGTAGCGCTTGGTGAACTCAAAGATGACGAGCGTGAACTCTTGCAGCTCGTGATGTGGGACTCTCTGACTCCGTCGCAAGCAGCCCAAGTCGTGGGGGTGCCACCAGGCACCGCCCGTACAAAACTTCATAAAGCTCGCACGAAGCTGCGTACAGCCCTTATGGCACAAGCCCCGGAACGCTTTTTCGAAAACGGACAT
>JAFMIT010000163.1 GCA_017853815.1 Actinomycetota bacterium | reverse complement strand
TTCTTGCGATTTCTGCTTCGCGGCGGTTGCTTTTTCTTTAAGAGTCGCAGCAACCTGCTGATAGACGCCAGTTGCGAAAATCTTCGAAAGAAGTGGTTCTCTTTCTTTGGTATCAGCCCGAAGGAATTTCGCGAACTCGCCCTGCGGCAAGACAACAGTTTGAGTGAATTGCGCTTTCGTAAGCCCGATGATGTCCGCACTGAGCTGGATACCGACCATTCGCACTTGGGTCGCGAGAGTCTCAATCTGACCGTCCGGCTTAATTCTCCAAAGACTTGCTTTCGCAGGCTCCCGTGTCAGGCCTTCTCCATTTTGCTTAGGCCTCATGTACTCGGGACTTCGATTAACCCGGAAAGTGCCCTGGCTATTGGTGAAAGTTAGCTCGACATAGGTAGGTGTGGAGGCGTCAGCAAATTGCGAACGAATGCGTGCGTCATCAGAAGCCTCGCCCGACATCTCGTTGAACAATGCGTAGACGATGCAGTCGATGATCGTCGACTTGCCTGCACCAGTCGGCCCATCAATCAGGTAGAGAGCCGAAGTGCCTAGGGCGTCAAAATCAATGACCTCGTGACCGGCATACGGGCCAACAGCTGAGAATTCGAGTTTATTGATCCGCATTACTTAGACACCTTATTCAGTGCCTCTTCGTAGGCGTCGCGCAAGACATCCACCATCGAGTCGGTGAGCTTCTCGTGGGTGGACTGCTCGTAAAAGCCCTTCATCAGTTCCATGGGATCGCGCTCGGTGATGGGACCGAGGTCCTCGTCTCCGTGGCGTACGAAGTCTGGACGACCAGTGGTGTGCTTGAGAATGAACTTGAACTTGTTCTCGAGCTTCGCGTAGTAGTTCGGTTCAAGGAAGATGTCGGTGATGTTGAGCTCGACAAAGTCGTTGTGATGCTTGGAGTACTTCGATGAAAGCAACTCCTCGAAATTGTCTGTAAGGCGTGCCATGCCACGTGACTGCGCAATCTCAACAACTTCAATATTTTCGGCGCCGATACGACCATCAGCACCGAGTGTGACGACGCTGAAGCTCTTGTGGTGATTGGCTTCTGAAAGCGAGTAGCGCAAGATCGAGCCGGAATAGCGAATGACGGGACCATCGTCTGTCGAAGCTGTCACGTTACGTGCGCCATGCAAATGTCCCAGAGCCACATAATCGACGCCGTTGAACACCGCAGATGGAATCGTTGGAACGCCGCCCACAGCGATGTCGCGCTCAGATTCACATTGCTCGGCAGCAAGCTCTTCGGGCGACTCGTCACCTTTCGTCACAAACGCGTGAGCAATGACGACAGCGCGTGCGTTCGGTGAGCGCGTGTCCTTGTCGGCGCGAACGCGACGCATCGCTTCGGCCATGACAGCCTCGTGCGTTCTTGGGAGCGGTTGTGATGTGTCTTCGACGAGGGCGAAACGCGCTTCGTTAGGGTCGAGAAAGGTGAGCGGATAGAACAGCACAGGTCCGTGCTCGTCCTCAACTTCAATACATGTTCCAACTTCGTCCACCATGCCCGCGACGTGAAGTCGATCGTCGAGCAAGGTGCCATAAGCGCCGAGACGCTCACCTGAATCATGGTTGCCGGCCGTCATGATGACCCGAATCCCCGCACGATTGAGGCGAGTTAGGACGTTGCGCAGGCGAATGATGTCTTCGCCTGCTGGGCGTGCGAGGTCATAAACATCGCCCGCAATAATGACCACATCCACCTGCCGCGAGATCGCCTCGTCTGCAATGAAATTGATCGCCCGTTCCTGGTCTGCCGCCAGGTCATATCCATGGATTCCGCGGCCCAAATGCCAGTCGGATGTGTGAAGAATCTTCATGGCGCGAATCCTCCCCCGAGCCCCTGACATTTCCGTCACCGAATAGCCGAATGCGCCGTCATTCGGGTGCAGAAAAGTGCACGCGGATGACGACGCATCAGGGTGATGAGGGGTTTAGCTGTATTCCTGCTCGGTTGCGGCCATTGGCTGGTCTGGCGTGGTCTTTTGGACCTGGAGCAAGAACTCAAAGTTGGTCTTGGTCTCTTTGAGCTTGTTGAGCAAGAGCTCAATAGCCTGCTGGTTGTCGAGTGCGTGAAGCACGCGACGCAGCTTCCAGATGACCTTGAGTTCGTCTGCGGCGAGCAAGATTTCTTCGCGGCGGGTGCCGGAAGATTCAATGTCGACTGCAGGGAAGATGCGGCGGTCGGCGATACGGCGATCGAGCTTGAGCTCCATGTTGCCGGTGCCCTTGAACTCTTCGAAGATGACTTCGTCCATGCGCGAGCCAGTTTCGACGAGCGCAGTGGCGAGAATGGTGAGCGATCCGCCGTTTTCGATGTTGCGAGCGGCACCAAAGAACTTCTTCGGTGGGTACAGCGCTGCTGAATCGACACCACCCGAGAGGATGCGACCCGAAGGTGGCGCAGACAAGTTGTAAGCGCGACCGAGGCGGGTCATGGAGTCGAGCAAGACCACAACGTCATGGCCCATTTCGACGAGACGCTTTGCGCGCTCGATAGCGAGTTCAGCTGCGACAGTGTGGTCTTCTGCTGGACGGTCGAAGGTCGACGCAATGACTTCGCCCTTGACGGTGCGCTGCATGTCGGTGACTTCTTCAGGACGTTCGTCAACGAGAACGACCATGAGGTGAACCTCAGGGTTGTTGGTGACGATGGCGTTTGCGATCTGCTGCAAGACAATGGTCTTACCAGCCTTAGGTGGCGACACGATGAGACCGCGCTGGCCTTTACCAATCGGCGCGACAAGGTCGATGACGCGCGTGGTGAGGTTGTTGGGTGTGGTCTCGAGGCGCAAGCGCTCCTGAGGGTAAAGAGGGGTGAGCTTGTTGAAGTCGACGCGACCCTTAGCGAGCTCTGGATCGGCACCGTTGATGGTATCGACGCGCACGAGTGGATTGAACTTCTGACGGTTCTTGCCACCCTCTTGTTGTTCGCCTTCTTTTGGTTGGCGGACGAGACCGGTGAGCTGGTCACCCTTGCGCAGGCCGTGCTTCTTGACCATGCCGAGTGAAACGTAAACGTCGTTAGGCGAAGGCAAGTAGCCGGTGGTGCGCACGAAGGCGTAGCTGTCCATGATGTCGAGGATGCCCGCGACTGGTACGACTACATCGTCTTCAGTGATTTCTTCAGAGTTGCGACGGTCACGACGCTCAAAGCGATCGCGGCCACGACGGCGGCCACGACGGTCATCCCATTCGCGATCTCCGCGACCTTCGCCGTTCTCGGAGTTGCCGTTATTGCCTTCAGAGTTTTCGCCGTCGTTGCGTGG
>JAFMIT010000162.1 GCA_017853815.1 Actinomycetota bacterium | reverse complement strand
CGCCGCTGCGATTGTCGCTTTTGCGTATGGAAAGCGATCTGTCGTGGTCGATACCAATGTGCGCCGAGTGATTGCACGAGCAGTCGCGGGTCGGCAGTGGCCAGAACAAAATCTCAGTCGAGCGGAGTACGAACTCGCCGCGTCACTCGTACCAGCTTCTGCCCTGGCCGCTGCGACGTGGGCTGCAGCGTCGATGGAACTTGGGGCAACCATCTGCACCGCGGCTAAGCCACAGTGCGAGGTCTGCCCAGTGTCTTCAGAGTGCGAGTGGCTCAAACTCGGACAACCGCAGTCGCCGCGGCCACAGAGAACGCAGGCTTGGCACGGTACTGATCGGCAATGTCGCGGTGTGATTCTTCAAGCATTACGCGAGTCGACGAGACCCGTGCCTAACGCCGAGCTTCGAGCGCTGTGGCCAGAAGAAGAACAGTTCAAGCGGTGCTTGTTGGCATTGCGTTCAGAGAACTTTGTCGTACGAACCAAGACCGGCTGGATTTTGAAGTAGCCAGCGACATCGCGTTGTCGTTTAGAGGTAACGCTCGAGGATTGTCGCTTCAGACAGTCGAGAAAGTCCATCGCGAATCGAGCGTGCGCGAGTTTCGCCAACACCCTCAACTTGTTGAAGATCTTCGGTGGTGGCGACGAGAAGCGGCTGCAACGTCTGGAAGTGGGCGACCAGTCGATCAACAATCACTTCTGGCACGCGTGGGATTCGATCCATTAATCGATAGCCGCGCGCCGAAATCGCATTGTCCAAAGCGTCGATAGTCGCACCTAGGCCGAGTGCTTTCGCAACGGTCGGCAAATCAAGTAGGTCTTCGCTCGAGAGTGCATCGAGTGCTGCGAGTACCAATTCGTGCGCTGATTTCTTCTTGCCCTTTTCGGGTTTGACATAGTCGCGCACAAGCAAAGTACGTGCATTGTTGACGCCCGCAACCAACTCTTCCATTTGGAGGGCGATGAGTCGGCCATCTGTTCCGAGCTCGATGACGTACGAATCAATTTCTTTGCGAATGCGGCGCAGCATCTCAAGTCGCTGCGCGTAAACGGCAACATCGCGTACCGTGACGAGGTCTTCAATTTCGAGAGCACTCAGGCTGCTGCTGACCTGGTCGAGTCGGTGTCGGTACCGCTCTAGAGTTGCGATGCCTTGATTGGCGCGAGCAAGAATTGCTGAGGCATCCTCGAGCACGTAACGGCGCGAACCGACATAGAGCGCGATGATGTTCATGGACTTCGAAACCGAAATCACGGGCAACCCGGTCTGTTTTGCAATCCGATCCGCAGTGCGATGACGGGTGCCGGTCTCTTCAGTAGGAATGCTTGGGTCTGGCAGCAATTGAACTGCAGCGCGAACGATGCGGTTGGTGGTCGGATCAATGATGACCGCGCCATCCATCTTTGCGAGCTCGCGTAGCCGGGTCGCAGAAAACTCGACATCAAGAACAAAACCGCCGCCAGAAGCTTGTTCGACTGATTTGTCGTAACCGAGCACCACCAGGCCACCCGTTCGACCGCGCAAGATTCGCTCAAGACCGTCGCGAAGTGCAGTTCCGGGAGCTACTTCTTGGAGAGTGTTGCGCAAAACCGCATCCACGTCTGTGATGTCCTTCTTATCTGGCACTTTTCCCGAAACCCTCGTTGATCTTGGTGGCGGATGCTATCGCGACGTTAACAGGTGAATGCTTCAGGATTGTTAACGGATTTAGAACTCTGGGTCTTCCTGATCGACAGCATGACGTGGCGACTCTTTGCCAGTGAACTTGCTCAACGTGGAGAGCGCTTCGCGGACGCTTGCTACTTCGAATACCTGCATGCCTTTGGGGTGGTTTCCGGAATCTTTGGGGACGATGGCATGGGTCACGCCGAGTCGGGCAGCTTCGGATAGTCGGCGTTGGGTGGAGGCAACGCGTCGCACTTCGCCCGCAAGACCTACTTCACCGATGGCGATCAAGGTCGGTGGAATCGCGAAGTCCCGGGCGGCACTCGCCACGGCAAGTGCAACAGCGAGATCCACGGCGGGTTCGGTAATCCGCATGCCGCCAACAGTTGCTGTGTGCACGTCGCGGCTCGAGAGCGGCAGGCCAGCACGTCGCTCTAGAACCGCCAGAATCATGGCCATACGTGCGTTGTCGAGACCGGATGTCGCGCGGCGGGGAGTGGGGTTGTTGGTTGCGGCGACCAATGCTTGGACCTCGGCGAGTAGCGGACGGGTGCCCTCGACGGTCATGGTGAGACAGGTTCCTGAGACAGATTCCGAACGGTCGGAGACAAACAATCCGCTGGGATCGGCAATGCCAGTGAGGCCGTCGTCGTTCAACTCGAAGCAACCGACCTCGTCTGCTGCGCCGTAGCGATTCTTGGCGGCTCGGACAATTCTCAATCGAGTGTGCCGATCTCCTTCGACCTGGAGGACAACATCAACGAGATGCTCAAGCACTCGAGGTCCCGCGATAGTTCCGTCTTTTGTGACATGGCCTACCAGAATGGTCGCGATTCCATGTTCTTTGGCGACCCGAATCAGTGAGGCCGCGACTTCGCGAACCTGGGTCACGCCGCCTGCTTGGCCATCGACTTCTTGAGATGCAATGGTTTGTACCGAGTCGATAATCAAAACGCCTGGACGAACGGCCTCGACGTGGCTCAAGGCCGCACCTAAGTCTGTTTCGCTCGCAAGAAATAGGTGTGGCACAAGTGCACCGATGCGCTCCGCGCGAATGCGAACCTGCGCCGCTGATTCTTCGCCGGTGATGTACAACGATGGTGAAGTCTCTGCTCCCGCTCGCGCGGCAACTTCGAGGAGAAGCGTGGACTTGCCGACACCTGGTTCACCAGCCAACAAAATCACGGCACCAGGTACAAGCCCGCCACCCAGAACGCGATCCAATTCTTCGATACCTGAAGTGAATGATGTGGCGTGAGAAATATCAATGTCTGCAATCGGAGCCGCAGGAGCTGTGACTTTTCCGCTAGCAACGGTGCGAGCAGCAGTGACACCAATCTCTTCAAGCGTCCCCCACGCCTGACATTCACCGCAGCGGCCAATCCATTTTGTGGTTTGCCATCCGCACTCACCGCACTTAAATCCTGCCGATTTGGGCGATTTTGATTTAGGAGTTGCCATGCGGCGGAACTTACTCGTACCCGCCGACAGTCAGGAGATGGATAACACATGGCGCAGATTCGGTGTCTCGCTTGCCGTTCGTGTGTGGCCAAAGTACGGTGACCACATGCTGAATCGAACTAAAAGTGTCCTTGTTGTTGCCCTTCTAGCGTTG
>JAFMIT010000033.1 GCA_017853815.1 Actinomycetota bacterium | reverse complement strand
TGGATGTGGTGGGCATCTTTGGATATTCAGATGAAGAAGACACCGAAGCGCTCACACTTGGTGGCAAACTTCCTCAACGAGAGATTGATCGTCGAGTCGAATACGTGTCCTCCCTCGTCGAAGAAATTGTGTCCCAGCGAGCCGAAGATCGAGTCGGCGAAGTTGCTCGCGTCCTGATCGAACAGGGGAATGAAGGCCGGACAGAGTTCCAGGGTCCAGATGTCGACGGCACTACGACAGTGGTTTCTGAGCGCACGTTCTCTGTAGGTGATGTTGTTGATGTCATCATCACCGGTACCGAAGGCGCGGATCTGTTGGCTCAGCCGATTTCTGAAGTCATCGGGGAGTAAGCAGTGACTCGGCATGCACCGAATCTGCTCACGATTCTCAGAATCGCGCTTGTCCCACTTTTTTGTTGGTTGTTGTTTTCTGGTTCTCAATATTTAAGTCTGATCGTCTTTTGGATTGCGGCGTCTACCGACTTTTTCGATGGCTGGCTAGCGCGCAAACGCGGACTCATTTCGGCTTTTGGCAAGCTCGCCGATCCCATCGCCGACAAAGCGCTCACGGGTGCTGCATGGATTTCGCTTTCGCTGTTGAATGTGATCGCGTGGCCCGCAACGTTCCTCATCCTGCTGCGTGAAATCACTATCACTGTGCTGCGTCTCTTGATTGCCGAGACAACTGTTGTCCCCGCCTCACAAGGCGGAAAATTGAAAACCACCTTGCAGATCGTGGTGATTTCTAGTTACTTGATTTTCCCAATACCGGCAGTCGGAGTTGTGGCTGGGCTGCAGACTCTTCTGCTCTGGGTGACAGTGGGCGTGACGGTCATCACGGGCTGGAACTACCTCGGCATTTTGGTGCCGGCACTGAAGCGGTCCAACTGATGACGTACACCGTTGAACAAGCTCAAGACGCTTTAAAGCATCTCGCTGATCCTGCGCTTAAACCCAGCGAATACGAATTCGCTCGCGCAGCCATCTTGGTGTGTGATGTGGCAAGAGTGACCCTCGCTTGTGCTGAATCAATGACAGGTGGATTGGTCACCGAACTCTTGACGAGCGTCCCGGGCGCGTCAGCCGTTGTGCGTGGAGGGGTAACCGCCTACGCGACAGACCTCAAAGTGTCAGTTTTGGCTGTGAATGAAGGCTTGGTGGCCAAAGGCGGAGCCATCCAGGCTGAAGTCGCACTCCAAATGGCCGCCGGAGTGGCCCAGCTGATGTCCGCGGACTTCGGACTTGGGATTAGCGGCGTCGCCGGCCCTGATCCTCAGGACGGCGCAGCGGTGGGTACCGTCCACGTGGCCGTAGTAGATAACAAGACGAGTAGTTCCCGCGTTCACAGCTTGCGTCTATCTGGCACCCGGGACGAAATTCGAGTCCAAGGCGCCACCGCTCTCCTCGCAATGCTGCTCGATATGGTCGTCCCAAGAACGGACTTATCCCGCGACTAGCGGCAAAATGCTTCAAAAATCAACGCGCGAATGGCAGACTCGCGTTGTACGGTTTGCCGAGGAGGTGTCTGATGGTCTTGTGGCGTGAATTGCTCGGTGCTCAATTGCGCACGGCTCGCATGGCCCAGAAGCGAACACTTCGGGATGTAGCGTCGTCTGCCAACATTGCACTCGGCTACCTCTCCGAACTTGAACGCGGCCGCAAAGAAGCCTCAAGCGAACTTTTAGGTTCGATCTGCCTTGCCCTCGACGTGCCCGTCTCCGAGGTTCTCTCGGGTGCCGCGCAGCAGGCGTTTGAGCGGGAAATCGCAGCTACTGTCGTGCGTCCGCTGCCGCTTAAATCAAGCAAGTCTGACGCCGTCGCAGCGTGAGCGCGGCTGGCTCGACGCGACTTGCGTCCACTCGTTCTGCCTTGGTCGGTGCCTGCCGTACCGTCGTCGCTTTAAAGGGTCTCAAGGGGCTCACGATGTCGGGTGTAGCGGACGCTTCAGGGCTCGCCCGCGCAACCGTCTATAACCATGTGCGCGATCGAGATGAGTTGATGGCCGTGATGACGGCGGCTTTGCGTGCCGAAGTCATCGCCGTGGCTCAGAAGCACACCACAGCCCGCGATGGTCTCGCTGCCGTGGCGCAGTGGATTGCGACTGATCCTGCGCTCAATGGTCTTCGAGAATTTAACGCGCACACCCTGGTTGACCTGCTGGCAACAATTGTCGAATTCCCTGAGGACATTGCGCTCGATGTCATGAATGTTTTAGGTCAGTGGGGAGTGGCCGCTGACTTGTCTGCGGCGGAAGCGGCACTTCGCTGGCTCAGCTCGTATTTGCTCGCTCCCGGAACTGCGACGGAACGAGAGACGGGTGCAGACATTGTGGCTGCGAGTTTGAGTCTGGATCTTGCGCGCTAATGCGACTTACCGATTTCTGGCAAAGGATGGACGACCACTTCGGTGCGGCGTACGCCCGGTCGTGGGCGCGCGATACCCACCTAGCGCAATTGGGTGGCAGAACCGTCGAAGAAGCCATTGCCTACGGTGTCGAAACGGTGGACATCTGGCGCGCTGTGTGGGCGCACGAGAAGATGCCCGCTCGCGACCGCTAACGGTTTTGCGACACGCCGACGATAAATATCTCATTCGAACAGATGTTCGGGTACTGTCCACAAGTGACGAGATGATGCACAGCATCGCGGGTCGGGTCGAGAAATGTCACAACCTCTTCCTACGGTCAGCGCATCAACCAACCTAGGAGACACCATGGCAGCCACCCCAGGCAGTGACCGCGACAAGGCACTCGATGCCGCACTCGCTCAGATTGAGCGCCAGTTCGGCAAAGGCTCAGTAATGCGTCTCGGCGACGAGGGCCGAGCACCAATCGAAGCAATCCCAACCGGCTCAGTGGCGCTTGACGTCGCACTGGGCATCGGCGGACTCCCACGCGGTCGCGTGATCGAGATTTACGGACCTGAGTCCTCCGGTAAGACGACCGTGGCGCTGCACGCCATTGCCAATGCTCAGGCGCTTGGCGGCATCTGTGCCTTCATTGACGCCGAGCACGCTCTCGATCCCGAGTACGCCAAGGCGCTTGGAGTCGATATCGATGCTCTCCTCGTGAGCCAGCCAGACACTGGTGAGCAGGCGCTGGAAATCACCGACATGCTGATTCGCTCCGGCGCGATTTCTCTCATTGTCATCGACTCCGTAGCCGCACTCGTGCCTCGGGCTGAAATCGAAGGCGAGATGGGCGACAGCCACATGGGTCTTCAGGCGCGTTTGATGTCACAGGCACTGCGCAAGATCACTGGCGCTTTGTCCCAGTCCGGCACGACCGCAATCTTCATTAACCAGTTGCGCGAAAAGATTGGCGTGATGTTTGGAACTCCAGAAACCACGACCGGTGGTCGCGCGCTGAAGTTCTACTCGTCTGTGCGTCTTGATGTACGCCGTGTGGAGAGCCTCAAAGACGGTACAGACATCGTCGGTAACCGTACCCGCGTCAAAGTCGTCAAGAACAAGGTTGCTCCACCCTTCAAGCAAGCTGAATTCGACATTTTGTACGGCGAAGGAATTAGCCGCGAAGGCAGCTTGATTGACATGGGCGTCGAGCATGGCGTCGTTCGCAAGGCTGGCGCTTGGTACACCTACGAAGGCGATCAGCTGGGTCAGGGCAAAGAAAATGCCCGTACCTTCTTGAAGGACAATCCAGATTTGGCAACCGATATCGAAACAAAGATCAAGGCAAAACTTGGTCTCGGTGTAGTCGTTGACGCTGATGCCGAAAAACCAGCAGCAACAGCCTGATCATTTAGAAGAGCCTCAATCAATAACGTCTGAGTCGGCCGTGCGCAATCTCGTGTTGCGCCGGCTGAATCAGCGTTCTTACACGCGCAAGCAGCTCGAAGATTATTTGGCACGTAAGAGCGCAGATCCGCAGGTTGTGGAAACGGTTCTCAATCGCTTTGTCGAAGTGCATCTGATTGATGATGCTGAATATGCTCGCGAGTACGTGCGAGCAAAGCGTGCGATCAAGGGTGCGGGTCCTTCAGTTTTGCGGATGGAACTCAAAAAGCGCGGGATCGATGAAGCGCTGATTACTGATGCTATCGATGGGCGGCTCGGAGAAGACGTCGACGTTGCTCGGACTCTTGCAGAAAAGAAGCGGGCTTCGCTTGGCCGTTTTGATGCTGCTACCCAGTCACGGCGGATTGCGAGTTTCCTGATTCGCCGTGGGTACTCACCGCAGCTTGCCTTTTCGGTGACGCGAGAAGTTGTGACTGCTGACCCACTGGCCGAAGAGCCGTGGCACTCTTAGCTCATGAGTGAGTTGAACAATGAAGTTCTGCCGATCCAATGGGCCGGGGACAAGATCATTTTGCTTGACCAAACGGCGCTTCCCCTCGAGGAAAACTACGTTGACATCACGTCAGTGGATCTGCTCGTCGATGCGATTGAGCGGCTTGTTGTTCGCGGTGCGCCCGCTCTTGGAGCGGTAGGCGCCTATGGCGTTGCTTTGGCCATGGTTCAAGCAACTCGCGAATCCTGGAGCTCGAGTGAGCTTGCCGAAAACATTCGACGGATACGTGACGCTCGACCCACAGCCGTGAACCTCGCTTGGGGTGTGGACAAGTGCTCTCCATACGTAGCACAAGGCTTGGATGCTGTTGTTGAACAGGCAGACCTGATTAGCGAAGCCGATGCCCTCGCGAACCGCGCCATGGGTCGCGTAGGCGCAGACTGGATCGAAAAGCATGTCGCTCGCCGCCCACTGCGATTGCTCACTCACTGCAACACAGGCACTTTGGCCACGACATACTGGGGGACCGCTCTCGGAGTTATTCGCGAATTGCATGAACGTGGGCTCGTCGAGCTCGTTTATGCGGACGAAACCCGGCCGCTTCTGCAGGGTTCACGCTTGACCGCGTGGGAGCTCGATCGAGCAGGTATCAATCACGTCGTCGCGGCAGATGGCGCCGCGTCGAGCACCATCCTGCGTGGCTTGGTGGATGTTGCACTCATCGGAGCAGACAGGATTGCCGCCAACGGCGATAGCGCTAACAAGATCGGCAGCGTCGGTGTGGCGCTTGCTTGCAAAGACGCTGGTATTCCATTCTTGGTCGTCGCACCGGTCAGCACAGTTGATCTTGAGACAGCATCTGGGGACGACATTCACATCGAATTGCGCGCCGGCTCAGAGGTGACCATGTTGGCAGGCGTTCAGGTGGCCCCGCCCAACACCAGAGGATTCAATCCGGCGTTCGACGTGACACCTGCTCGGCTCATATCAGCAATCATTACTGAAGTTGGAGCCATTGAGGTAGCGGACGGCGAGACACCGAACAGCCGCCTTCGCTAGCGAACTCTGGGCACACCGACACTTCCTGAATACCGCGGACGGCCGTGTCCGCTGTGCAACTATGCGCTCGTGCTAATCAACAGCGTCTTGTACAAAGACGGCCAACGGGTTCGTAGCGATGCCAATCTGGCAGAACTGCTCGAGCAGGCGCATCGGGACGGCGGTTTCATTTGGCTAGGAATCAAAGATCCGACGGCAGATGAGTTTCATCAGATAGCAAACGTTTTTGGCTTGCATCCCCTAGCGGTGGAAGACGCAATCCATGCACAGCAGCGCCCAAAAATCGAAGATTACGGTGCCCTCGAGTTCTTGGTCATTAAGACGCTTTTCTATGACGAAGAAACAACCCAGGTGGAGACCGGCGACCTGATGTTCTACATCGGTACGCATTTCGTCATCACAGTTCGCCATGGTGATGGCGCGGACTTGGCTGATGTTCGCTCGAGCATCGAAGATGACCCAGCGCACTTGAGTCTGGGGCCATATGCAGTGGTGCATTCGGTGCTCGATCGCATCGTTGATACATATCAGACGATTTCGCTGGAGCTCGAACGCGATGTCGCAGATATTGAAGTTCGAGTTTTTTCCAATGAGCGTAAATCGTGGTCGCAGCAGTTGTATTTCCTCAAGCGTGAAGTCGTCGAATACCGACGTGCGGTTGATCCCGTGCGCCCCATCACCAACCAGTTGGCCCGCGATCGTCAGCTGAGCATTCCGGAAGGGATTCGACTCTTCTTCCGCGACATCGATGACCATCTCAATCGTGCAGCCGACTTAGTCTCGAGCCTCGATTCACTCATCGCTTCGGCAATCGCAGTGGACATGACGCAAGTTCAACTCCAACAGAACGAAGACATGCGCAAAATCTCCGCATGGGTGGCACTCGCCGCAGTTCCCACAGCAGTGGCTGGCATCTATGGCATGAATTTCGACAATATGCCGGAGTTGCACTCTGAACACGGATACTTCGTCGTGATCGGCTTTATGGCGAGCGTGAGTGGTCTTTTGTTCCGGAAGTTCAAGAAGTCGAACTGGCTCTAGTGCCGGAAATGGCGCTCAACGCCGCCGCCTAGACTTCGCCTCCTATGAGCAATCTGACTGAACGAGTTCGCACGTACGAAGTGCGTACTTTCGGCTGCCAGATGAACGTTCATGACAGTGAGCGACTTGCCGGCCTGCTTGAGGCCGAAGGCATGGTGCGCCAGGTCGGTGACGAACCAGCGGATGTGATTGTCCTCAACACCTGCGCCGTTCGTGAAAATGCGGACAACAAGCTTTACGGAAACCTTGGCCAGCTGCGAGCACTCAAACTCGAAAATCCTGACCTGCAAATAGCGGTTGGCGGTTGCCTCGCTCAAAAGGATCAGGGAATCATCATCAAACGGGCACCGTGGGTTGATGCGGTGTTTGGTACGCACAACCTCGCGGCGCTGCCAGTCTTGCTTGAGCGGGCAAGAATCGAGCGGGAAGCGCAGATTGAGATCGCCGAATCTCTCGAAGCGTTCCCGAGCACCCTGCCGAGCAAGCGCGACAGCGCCTATTCCGCGTGGGTGAGTGTCAGCGTTGGCTGTAACAACACCTGCACGTTCTGCATCGTGCCTGCGTTGCGAGGCAAAGAGAAAGATCGTCGCCCCGGTGACATCCTCAACGAAGTTCGTATGCTCGTCGACCAGGGGGTCATCGAGATTACGTTGCTCGGCCAAAATGTGAATGCCTATGGCGTCGAGTTCGGTGATCGCGAAGCGTTTTCGAAGTTGCTGCGCGCTTGTGGCGACATCGAAGGCCTTGAGCGCGTGAGATTCACGAGCCCCCACCCTAAAGAATTCAGCGATGATGTCATTGCGGCGATGGCAGAAACTCACAACGTGATGCACCAATTGCACATGCCACTTCAGTCAGGGAGCGACCGCATTCTCGCCGCCATGAAGCGTTCCTATCGGCAGGAGCGTTATCTCGGAATTATCGAGAGAGTACGCAAGGCGATGCCAGATGCGGCCATTACCACCGACATCATTGTTGGATTCCCCGGCGAAACCGAAGAAGATTTTGAAGGCACGCTTGAGGTAGTTCGGCAGGCACGGTTCGCGGCGGCATTCACCTTCCAGTACTCAAAACGACCCGGAACGCCTGCTGCCGAAATGCCAGACCAGATCCCGGCTGACGTCGTCACCGAACGGTTTGATCGGTTGGTGGCGTTAGCCAACGGCATCACGTGGGATGAGAACAAGAAACTTGTGGGACAGCGAGTGGAAGTGCTGATTGCCGATGGCGAAGGCAAGAAGGACGAAACCACCTTGCGACTCTCTGGACGCTCAAAGGACTACCGCCTCGTGCACGTGGCACGTCCTGAAGGTCTCGATGTTCGACCTGGCGACATGCTTTCTGCCACCGTCACGTACGCGGCGCCGTATCACTTGTTGGCTGACACGGACGTGACGCTCCGGCGCACCCGAGCGGGTGACGCGTGGGAAAATTCGCAGGCCGCACCACAGCCTTCTCTCCTTCAAATCGGTAGCCTCGGAGTTCGGAGCCCTCAGTCATGACGCAGTCACTCACGCTTGGCTTTTCGTGCCCAGACCAGCCAGGCATTGTTCATTCAGTTAGTTCCTTCATTGTGACGGTCGGTGGAAACATCACGGAAAGTCAGCAATATGAGGATCGAGACACACAGTTGTTCTTCATGCGCGTAGCGTTTGATGTGAGTGCTGCGACAAATCTCGAAAACGTTCGCGGCGCGTTTGCTGCAGTCGCGGATCGATTCAAAATGAATTGGAAACTGGTTGACACCACCCGCAAAGAGCGCGTGATGCTGATGGTAAGCCAGTATGAGCACTGCCTCAACGATCTTCTATTCCGGCACCGATCAGGTGCGCTGGATGTGGAGATTCCGTTGATTGTGAGCAATCACCGTGATCTCGAAGAAATGGCCGCTTGGTACGGGATTCCTTTTGTGCACGTTCCGGTCACTGCCGACACGAAAGCTGAGTCAGAAGCACGGCTTCGCGAACTTGTTGCGGAGAACGCCATTGACTTGATTGTTCTTGCTCGCTACATGCAGATTTTGTCTGACGATTTCTGTCGGGAATATTCTGGAAGCATCATCAATATTCACCACTCCTTCTTGCCATCGTTCAAGGGGGCCAAGCCCTACCATCAGGCGCACGAGCGCGGTGTGAAATTAATTGGTGCTACCGCGCATTACGTGACTCGAGATCTGGATGAAGGTCCAATCATCGAACAAGAAGTTGCCCGCGTGGACCATGCGCATACGCCTGAACAGCTCGCGGCCGTCGGTAGAGACGTCGAAGCACAAGCGCTTGCGCGAGCAGTGCGATGGCATTCTGAGCATCGGGTGTATTTGTCGGGCGACCGCACCATCATCTTTAAGTAGGAGCAACCGTGAGCGCAGTAATTCTTGACGGCAAGCTGACAGCTTCACGAGTCAAAGCCAACCTCGCTGCGCGAGTTGCGGCACTGCGCGAGCAGGGCATTACCCCTGGGCTTGCGACAGTGCTAGTGGGTGAAGACCCAGGCTCTGTCTCCTATGTCGGTGGCAAGCACCGCGATTGTGCCGAGGTTGGAATCGCCAGCATCCGCATCGACCTTCCGGAGACCGCAACGCAGGCTGATGTGCTCGCAGCGGTGGCTGATCTCAATGCCGCTCCTGAATGCACTGGTTACATCGTTCAGCTTCCGCTTCCGCGTGGGATCAACTCAAACGTTGTGCTCGAAGCAATGGATCCGGATAAGGACGCCGACGGCCTGCATCCCATGAATCTCGGCAGATTGGTCCTCGGCATCGATGCACCACTGCCGTGCACGCCGCGAGGTTGTGTAGAGCTTCTTCGTGAGTACGGCGTCAATCTCGATGGTGCCGAAGTGGCCATCGTCGGCCGCGGAGTCACCGTAGGGCGACCTCTCGGGCTTCTGCTCACTCGTCGTACCGAGAACGCCACGGTGACCCTGTGCCATACAGGCACCAAAGGACTTGCTGAACATCTTCGCCGCGCAGATATTGTCGTCGCCGCGGCAGGTGTTGCGCACATGATCACTAGCGACATGATCAAGCCAGGTGCCGCATTGTTGGACGTGGGCATCACGCGCACCGATGCAGGCTTGTTGGGGGACTTACATCCGTCGGTTCATGAGGTAGCGGGTTTTGTTGCCCCTATGCCGGGCGGCACTGGACCGATGACCCGTGCGATGCTCATTGCAAACGTGGTCGAGTCTGCTGAGCGAAGCCGGAACTAACGTGACTGCTGCGCTGCAGGTCGTGAGCATTGTCGGCCCTACAGCTTCCGGCAAGACCAAACTCTCGCTGGCGCTTGCGGACAGGTTCGATGCAGAAATCGTCAATCTCGATGCGTATCAGATTTATCGAGGCATGGACATTGGGACTGCGAAGCCGACTGCTTCAGAATTGGCTCAGGTTGCACATCACCTGATTGATGTCGTCGATATTGACTTCAATGCATCAGTCTCGGATTTTCAACAATGGGCACATGCCGCAATCGCAGACATCACGTCGCGCGGCAAGCTCGCAATCTGCGTAGGTGGCAGTGGCCTTTATGTTCGTGCTGTCTTGGACGAATTGAATATTCCTGCAACTCATCCCGAGATTCGGCAGAAGTACAACGATCTTCTGATGGAGCATGGCGAGGATTGGCTACACCGTCTGTTGGCTGAGGTTGATCCTGTGGCTGCAGCAGTCATCTTGCCGGGCAACTCCCGTCGCGTCGTTCGCGCGCTAGAAGTGAACGAACTGACAGGTGCACCCTTTCAAGCGACCATTCCTGATGCGTCTCCTATGTATCGCGACGTTCGTATTGCGCTTGCAGCCAATCGTGAAGAGATCGCTCAGCGCATCGCCACAAGAACGTCGGTGATGTTCGACGCTGGTTGGCCGGAGGAAGTTGCGCTGCTTGACCGCGCTGGACTGCAGTCGACTCCGACTGCATCAAAGGCGCTTGGTTATCGAGAAGTAAGTCTGTTTAATGCAGGTGAGCTGACCCGTGACGATGCACAAGCGCTTATCGCGCACGCAACGGTGAAGTTTTCGAAGCGTCAGATGCAGTGGTTCAACCGCGATCACGCCAATGTGTGGCTGGAGGGGAATCGCCCTTCTTTGCTGGCGGATGCCAGCGCCATCATCGCCACAGCGCTGCGTTAGTTAGTTCAGCAGCGTTAGTTACTTCAGCACTGACGTTTGGGCAAGTCGAGCGATGGCATTCTCGTGATGATCCCCGCGGGTCTGGATGTAGAACTCTGTTCCTAGTAGTCGCGTGAAAAGCCATTTCGGAAGACCAAGAAACACTTGCAGAGTCCGAGGTACGCCGCCACCGACGGTCTGCGAAGCATGCGCTTGCATGGCCGCACGTTTTGAATCGAGAAACAGCGAGACATCCACGCGGTGGCTTATTTCAGACAGAGTGCTGAATCCATGCGAGATGTTGGTGATGGCACTGATGTTGAGCAGGGCGCCGAGGGCTGCGATCGGCGCAATTGTTCTGATGATTACTTCGCGGCTAAGAGTCGCCTCGAACACGGTTGGGATGTTGGCGAGGTCGGCAGCTGTGTGAACAATCTGGTGCACCCGCTTATGGTCAGGGTGGCCGTAACCCCCGTTGCGGTCGTAACCAACGACGATGTCAGCGTGATGTTCGCGCAGTGCGGTCGCTAAACGCTCGGCCGCCACGGATACATCGACGCTACACAAAGTTTGCGAACTGGGATCGATTGAGGCATTTCCGTCTAAACCCGAATCGCCATAGCCAAGCCACAATCTGTCTGAGACTCCCAGCGCCGCGGCAGCTGCGTCAGCCTCGCGCAGTCGCTGATCGCCAAGTCCGGGGGACAGTGCCGAAGAAGTGAGACCTGCGGCGCCATCTGTGGCAAGCATCAGCACGACCCGATGACCAGCGAGAACCAGGGCTTTCATTGTTCCCGCGGTGAGAATGGCCTCATCGTCAGGATGCGCGTGCACGAACACAATGGTGGCCATGTGCGTATCTTGCCCGTCGCAGACCCTTTAGGTTTGACCAGTGCGCATCGTTCACATCGCGGATTGCTACCTGCCAAGGCTCGGTGGCATCGAAGTGCAGGTGGACGGTCTGGCACGAGCGCAACAGGCTCAGGGCCACGAAGTGCACATCATCACCGCCACCCGCACCGAGACACGCGACCAACCAGAACTCGCAGGCGGGGTGCAGATTCACCGCCACGGCTTTCCGTTGCCGGCAGATCTGCCCTTGCATCCTCGAGGTTTCAGGGTGCTGAGTCAGGTTGTGAGTGAGGTCAAGCCGGACGTCGTTCATGTGCATGTTGGTTCTGTGAGTTTCTACTCGTGGTCAGGTATTCGAGCTGCGCGGGGCGCGGGTTTACCGGTCATCACAACGGTCCATTCGATGTGGGGACCAGTCGCCCGAAGACTCTTCTGGCTCGCGAATCGATTGGTCGGCTGGTCGAACTGGACAGTGCTCACCGCAGTGAGCACTGCCGCGGCGCTGCCCGTCGCTCAAGCAGCTTCGCTTCCTGCTGCAGAAGTCTTCATCACGAGCAACGGAGTCGACCTTGATGGATGGGCTCCATTACATCCGGTTGAAGATCTGACAGGGCCATTGCGCCTGGTGTCAGCGACGCGGTTCGCGCCCCGCAAACGGGTATTGCCGTTGATTGAAATGATGGCGCAATTGAAGGCTGTCTTGGGTGATGACTGCCCCTCCTTGACCATCGTGGGTAACGGTCCGGCGCTAGAACGAGCGCGTGCGCGCGTCCGCCAGCTCGGCATCGAGAACACCGTAAACCTTCCAGGTCGCGTCGACCGCGCTACGTTGGCGAACCTGTATGCACAGAGTTCTGCATTCATTCAGTTGAGTGTGCGCGAATCTTTTGGACTTGCTGCTATCGAAGCTCGGGCTGCTGGCCTTCCAGTGCTGGGGCGGGCCGGTAATGGCTTTAGCGAATTCATCACTTCTGGAACTGACGGCTACCTCGAGCCGTCCGACGCGGGAGTCAAAGCGCGTCTCATCCACCTTGTTGAACGGCCTGAAGTGTTGAAGGCGATGCGCGAGTATGCGCGGCTGCATCCGCCACTCAACACGTGGGAGTTGGCTCTCGCACAGGTTCAACGTGCGTACGAAGCCGCCATCGGGCACGGCTTACGCTAGGCACATGACAGTCGCATTCGCCAAGGGTCACGGCACGGGAAATGATTTTGTCATTCTCGCTGATGACGCGGGGCAGCTTGAAATCTCTGCGACGGTGGTCCGGCGGCTGACTGATCGCCATTTCGGCATTGGCGGCGACGGACTTTTGCGAGTAGTGCCAACCGCGCTAGCGAACGAAGCTGATGTGGTAGCGCAGGCAAGCGTTGCCGAGTGGTTTATGGACTATCGCAATGCTGATGGCTCGATTGCCGAAATGTGCGGAAACGGTGTGCGCGTGTTTGCGCATTTCTTAAGGGTCACGGGTCGAGTGGTTGCTGACGAATTCCATGTCGCGACGCGCGGTGGCACGAAGCGAGTCACGGTTCTCGGCGAGGGCGAATACGCCGTCACGATGGGCGGATCCGCGCCAGTCGATACAACTCAGCCCCTGTCCATCCACGTGGGGGAGCGCACTTGGAGCGCGGTAGGCGTGTTGCTGCCCAACCCGCATGCAGTGGCATTCGTGGATTCTCTCGAGGATGCCGGCTCGCTTCTAGACATGCCGAACGTGCTTCCCGCTTCCGCATACCCGCATGGCACCAACGTCGAGTTCGTCCGTGCCCTCGGTCCAACTCATATCGAGATGCGAGTTTTTGAACGCGGGGTTGGCGAAACTCTTTCGTGCGGAACCGGAGCGTGCGCGGCCGCGTGGGCGGCGAGTCGACATCAAGGCGCCGATCTTGGTGCGCGCATTCGGGTCGATGTGCCGGGTGGCACGGTCTACGTTGAAGAAGATGAACGCGGGATTATGACCCTCAGTGGCCCCGCTGTGATTGTGGCCACGGGCACGATCGATGAGGGCCTGCTTCGATGAGCGATTCCTCTCGCGATACCGCTGATCTCGACAGATTTGATCTCGAGAAGGGCGATTACGAGCGCGAAGAGCGTCGAGCCCTGCGTCGCGTTGAAGGTCTCTCGACAGAGCTCGAAGACATCACTGAGGTTGAGTATCGAAAACTTCTGCTCGAACGTGTCGTTTTGGTTGGTGTCTGGACTCAAGGCTCACTCGGCGAAGCCGAACGATCAATGACCGAACTCGCTCGGCTCGCTGAGACAGCGGGCTGCACAGTGGTGTCGGCGCTGATTCAACGTCGGGAGGCACCTGACTCCGCCACCTTTATTGGCTCCGGCAAAGTCAAGGAACTGCGGGAGATTGTCGTGGCCGAGGGTGCTGACACAGTGATCTGCGATGGCGAACTCACTCCGAGCCAGCTTCGAAAGCTCGAAGAGACAATCAAAGTCAAAGTCGTTGACCGCACGTGGCTGATTCTCGATATTTTCGCCCAGCACGCGCGCAGCCGCGAAGGCAAGGCTCAAGTGTCGCTGGCCCAAATGGAGTACATGCTGCCGCGCCTGCGTGGTTGGGGTGAAGCTCTTAGCCGTCAGGCAGGCGGTCGTGCCGGTGGCGGTACGGGCGGTGTTGGCACCCGCGGACCTGGCGAGACCAAACTCGAAACCGATCGTCGCCGCGTCCGGGATCAGATGGCGAAATTGCGCCGCGAACTCAAAGACATGGGCAAAGTTCGAACAACTCAACGCAGTGCTCGCCGCCGCAGTGGCATTCCGCAGGTAGCGATTGCGGGTTACACGAACGCCGGTAAATCGTCCCTTCTCAATCGGCTCACTGGCGCAGGAGCCATGGTGGAAGACGCGCTTTTTGCGACTCTCGATCCGACTGTCCGGAAAGCTCGAACTCCTTCAGGCCGCGATTTCACGTTGGCCGATACGGTCGGATTCGTTCGACATCTGCCGCACCAACTTGTTGAAGCTTTTCGATCGACTCTTGAAGAGGTGTCACAAGCGGACGTCATTCTTCACATAGTCGATGGCTCAGACGAGGCACCAGAAGAACAGTTGGCCGCAGTGCGCGAAGTCTTGTCCGAAATCGATGCATCCAAGATTCCCGAACTTGTCGTGATCAACAAAGCGGACGTAGCAGATCCGGATGCCATTAATCGAATTCGGCGCCGCGAGCGAAATGCCGTTGTCGTCTCAGCTCATTCCGGTGAGGGAATTGCTGAGCTGCTTGCCCGTATCGACGAAATTCTTCCTGG
>JAFMIT010000161.1 GCA_017853815.1 Actinomycetota bacterium | reverse complement strand
CGCACAGAGGCGGCAGCGTCAGCGATGTGTGAGTCTCTGCTCGCCCTTTGTACATCAAAATCAAGAAAACCTGTGAAGAAGTAGAAACGGAAAACCTCATGTCGAACACTCCAAATAGCGATTCTTCACAACCAACAAAACTGTGGGGCGGCCGTTTCCGTAGCGGTCCTTCTCCTGAAATGGCGGCGTTGAGCCTGTCGGTGCACTTCGATTGGCGACTTGCGCAATACGACTTGCGGCAAAGTCAGGCCCACGCCCGCGTGCTGCATGCAGCAGGGCTACTCACCGACGACGAACTGTCGCGAATGCTGCAAGGGCTCCAGCAATTGTCTGCGGATGTTGCAACGGGGAGCTTTGTGCCGTCAGAAGATGATGAAGACGTCCACACCGCATTGGAGCGCGGCCTGGTCGAAAGACTTGGCGCGGAGTTGGGTGGCAAGCTGCGAGCGGGGCGCAGCCGTAATGACCAAGTTTCTACGGATTTTCGCCTTTACTTGCGTGATCAATCGGTCGCCATCGAAGCAGAACTGGTACGGCTAGCACTCGCGTTCGTCGAGCAGGCTGAAAAACACGTTGACTGCCCAGCGCCGGGCTTTACCCATTTGCAGCACGCGCAGCCTGTGTCCTTCGGTCACGAGCTTGCCAAGCACAGTCATGCCCTCGCTCGAGACATCTCCCGACTTCAGGATTGGCGTGCTCGTCACAACTACTCACCAATGGGGGCTGGAGCGCTCGCAGGCTCGTCCTTGCCGCTCGATCCGCAGGGGGTTGCTCGGGAGTTGGGCTTCACCGATGCTTTAGCGAACAGCATCGATGCTGTTTCTGCCCGAGACTTCGTTGCAGAATTCCTGTTTGTCTGCGCCCAAATCGGCGTAAATCTCTCTCGCATCGGCGAAGAAGTCATCTTGATGGCCTCGAGAGAGTTCGCGTGGGCCAAACTCGATGACGCCTACTCGACTGGCTCGTCGATCATGCCGCAGAAGAAGAATCCGGACATTGCAGAGCTTTCTCGAGGCAAGGCTGGCCGCCTCATCGGTGACCTCGCTGGATTTATGGCCACGGCCAAGTCGCTGCCATTCGGCTATAACCGCGACCTCCAAGAGGACAAGGAGCCGGTTTTCGATGCAGTCGAAACGCTGCTTCTGCTCTTGCCGGCCGTCACGGGCATGATCGCCACACTTCAGTTCGACACCGCCAAGATGGCGGACTCTGCCCCCACAGGCTTCGCGTTGGCGACCGACATTGCCGAATGGCTGGTACGCAATCGGGTGCCATTTCGGGTGGCTCACGAAGTGGCCGGTCATTGCGTTGCCGTCGCTGAAGAAAAGGGCTGCGAGTTGTGGGATCTCACTGACGCAGACTTTGCCGCAATCTCTCCAGATCTCACCCCAGAGGTTCGTAGCGTGTTAACGACCGAAGGTTCGCTGAATTCGAGGGCAGCATTCGGTGGCACTGCGCCCATTCGGGTTCGTGAGCAATTGGTGGCACTGCGTCGGTCACTCCAAGGCTGATAGCGCACAATTCCGCCATGACAAAAGACATCATCGCGGAATTGCAGGCGCGCAACTTGATTGCGCAGACCACAGACCTCGCTGCACTGCAGGAGGCGCTCAACGCCGGGATGGTCACGCTGTATTGCGGTTTCGATCCGACAGCGCCTTCATTGCACTTAGGCAACCTCGCTCAGATTGTCACCATGCGCCGATTTCAACTCGCCGGTCATCGCCCGTTGGCTCTCGTCGGTGGTGCGACGGGCCTGATTGGTGATCCGAAACAATCGGGGGAGCGCAATCTCAACGATGCCGAAGTTGTTGAACAGTGGGTGGGGCTCATCCGCCAACAACTCGAAAAGTACTTTGATTTCAGCGGTTCGAATGCATGCCAGGTAGTAAACAACTACGACTGGACCAAAGGCATTAGCGCTATCGAATTCTTGCGCGATATCGGAAAGCACTTCCCGGTAAATCGCATGCTTGATAGAGAAGCTGTATCTGCACGTCTCTCGACTGTTGGAATCTCTTACACGGAATTCTCTTATGTTTTATTGCAATCTCTCGACTTCTTGGAGTTGTACCGCAATTTTGATTGCACGCTTCAAATCGGCGGATCGGATCAGTGGGGCAACATCACTGCGGGTTGCGACTTGATTCGTCGCGTTGATTCAGGAAGTGCCCATGCACTCACAACACCTTTGATTACAAAGGCCGATGGCACCAAGTTTGGCAAAACCGAATCGGGAACTGTGTGGCTTGATCCAGAAAAGACAACGCCGTACGCGTTCTACCAATTCTGGCTGAACGCTGATGACCGTGATGTTGCGACGTTGCTGAATACATATAGTTTCAAGACTGTTGAAGAGATTGCAGCGTTGCTTGAAGAAGCACAAGCGGCACCACATTTGCGACTCGGTCAACGCGCTTTGGCAGACGAACTCACGACGTTGGTACATGGCGCGGACGCAGCAATTGCAGCGCAACTTGCAGGGAAAGCGCTTTTCGGTCAGGCAGATCTTGCTGAGCTGGACGAAGCAACGCTGACCCAAGCTCTGGCTGAAGCCGGACTCGTAGATGTTGCGCGTATCGAAGGGCAGTTACCTTCGGTCGCAGATCTTTTCGTTGCCGCAGGAGTTACCCCTTCTAAGGGTGCTGCCCGTAGAGCTGTCGAAGAGGGCGGTGCTTATGTCAATAACGTAAAAGTTGCTGACGCTGACGCCGCGCTGGAGGAGTCAGCACTTCTGCACGGCCGACTCGTCGTTCTGCGCCGCGGCAAAAAGACGATTGCTGGCGCCAGACTCGCGGGCTAGCACTCCCAAACCTCAAAGTGGGGGACATCGAGCTTGAAACTGATGCGACGAGCGTCACACGGGCTCAATTTGACTCTCGCGGAGGGCTCTCTTAATGTCCGCCCCCGTTGCCCAACGGCAGGAACGGACTGAGCAATCAGGCCGGTGCCGGTAGGAAACAGAAGAACCGGAAACGGTTCCCAACAAATTAAGATCGAAGTTCAACATGGTAAGCCCAGTCGAACAGAAATCGAGCGAAATACGCCGATTTGACTCTAGAAGTTAATCTGCTGTAACTTTCGCAAGTCGCCCCAATTACTTGGGCCCCACAAGGGTCCACGTCTTGGTGCGCGCCCGTAACTTGAGAACTCAACAGTGTGTCAAATAGTCGACGAATTAATTACCCCGTCGATCAGAAATGATCGTCGGAATTTCTTTGAGGCAAATAAATACGACAAGCACACAGCTTGTCCTGTACTTGCCGAGATCACTCAAGTGATCGCTTTCAAAAGCATTCACGGAGAGTTTGATCCTGGCTCAGGACGAACGCTGGCGGCGTGCTTAACACATG
>JAFMIT010000001.1 GCA_017853815.1 Actinomycetota bacterium | reverse complement strand
CGACACGACACAAAACTTTGTGGGTGGTTGCGAAAGCTGCCACCCACATTGTTTTGTTAGCATCACAGCATGAACGGGGTTAAGCGAATTTTTCGCAAGCGAAACATTGTGCTCGCACTACTTGCAGTGGGCATCTATCTCGAACCTGGTCTACGCCATCAGGCCGGCACAGGCACTCCCGACTGGGTAGATGCTTGCGGCCGCGCGTATGTCTACCCAAGCAAAATGATGACGCGGGACGAAGCGCTGGAACCTGGCATGCAGATTATCGGCAGCACTCAAATCGGTTTCTTTCACAAAAACGTTTGGGCGCTGCCGCCTCACAACGTTGGCGGGCACACGACGTGCGGGCTCGTCATCGAGGTGGAATTTGATGACAACCAGTTCCGCGAGTACGTCCTGTCCGGTGGCCTTTAGACACCGTCCCACCCAGGTTTGGCTGTAACTCTCCATTGCACAAGACTGGTGACGTGACCACAACACTCTTTATTCAGCCAACCGTTCTCTATGGCATTGGCCGTCAGGGCCCGTCATCCTTCAATGAGGTTGAAGGAAGTGGCGCCGATTTTGGGCAGAAGTTGTGGCTCGAATTCATTGACCACCTCGTGCGCAATGGCGTCGCGTTAGACGGAGAGCTTTATGGCGTGAGTTGGCCAGCCGACGAGTTAGTCCCTCCGCAACAGATCAACTATTTCTGCGGGCTGGAAAGCGCAGATCCCCTACCGTTCCTTGAAACCTTGCAACTCGACGGTGGCAACTATTTCGTCTACCACTGCGACGTACCAGCTAATGCACTTGATTCAGGGTTTCAGGATGCCTACATGCGCGCTCTCCCAGAATCAGGATTGCGCAGCAGGCCTGGCCAGCACCTCGAAATCTACGGCGATGAATACGATCCCAACAGCGATCGGGCACGTTTTCGAATATTGATTCCTGTGGAGTAGGCGTCACCTCCGTCGATTTCACCAACAGCTAGCCCTAGGCTCATCAAATGTCCAAAGTACGCGTTCACAATTTCTCTATTTCGCTCGACGGTTACGGCACTGGCGAAGGCCAATCTCTTCAGACACCTTTTGGGCATGCCGGCACTCGGCTCGTCCAATGGGCTTTCGCGACCAAGACGTTCAGAGATATGGGACTGCCCGGCGAAGGTGATGGCTCGACCGACCTAGATGATGAATTCGCTCGAAGCTGGAAACCTAACATCGGCGTTGAAATCATGGGCCGCAACAAATTTGGCCCGCAACGAGGCGCGTGGGAGGACGAAACCTGGCAGGGCTGGTGGGGCGACAATCCCCCGTTCAATACACCCGTGATTGTCTTGACTCATCACGAGCGAGCTCCAATCCACCTACAAGGCGGCAACTCATTTCACTTTCTCAACGCTGATCCAGCGACTGCTCTACAACACGCAAAAGAACTCGCGGGCACCAAAGACATTCGCATCGGCGGCGGTGTTCAAACCATTCGGCAATTTCTTCAAGCCGATCTCATCGACTACATGCATCTCGTTGTCGTACCAATCATCCTCGGACGCGGCGAAAACTTATGGGCCGGTCTGGAGGGCATCGAGCAGCGCTTCGATGTGAAATCGACTCCATCACCCGTAGGCGTCATTCATTTGGAGTTCAATCGCAAGGCGTAGTGGGGCGGGTGGGGCTCGAACCCACGACCTGACGGATTATGAGTCCGCTGCTCTGACCAACTGAGCTACCGCCCCGTGCGCAGCAGAGTTTAGAGGACTTAGTGATAGCCAAACTTGCGAGTGACATACTTGAGCCGTGGGGAAAGGGCGAATGTTCACGCGTCGGCTAAAACAGCTCGAATCAAGTCTGACGGTAATCTCGTGGTTGATTGTTCAGTGGATACTTCTTCCTGCGGGTGCCGTTTTGGCAGTGATTTTTTGCATTCAAGACATTGGCCCGGCCTATCGAGCACTCGTCGGAGATGGAACGAGTGGCACCTTTACTGTCACGCGTTTGGAGACTAACCACACAAGAGGACACACCTCGCAGATGTGGTTTGGTGACTTTCAATCAGCCGACGGACAATCGACTCGTCAGGACGTCGCCGTATTTGATGAGCCAGCGTCGATTGAGATTGGCGCGATCATCACCGCGATAGACACAGGCGACAGAAATGGTGTCTACGGGACGGGACGACGATCACGATGGACGTTGATCACAGGCATTCTCGCCGTATCAATCATCGGGTTGGCATACTGGATCTACCGGCTCAGGTGCTACGTTGGCCAACGTCAGAGACGGGGAACCCCGCTCGAAAGATCGAAGTTGAAGCTAGGACCTCGCAAGTTTGGCCCGCTCGGCTACGAACTTCGCAATCTCCGCACTGGCAGATTGTTTTTCGTCCGCAATTGGGACGGCGTTTTTAGCAAAATAGTTGATGAAGAGACGGACGATGGCCCGACCCGGCATCGCACAGCTCTCAGCATCGATGGTCGCGTTCGCGAGCAAATCATTGACTCGTGGGGGCAAATGCCGAAATCGATGGAGATATACCTAGATAAAAGACGGCAGTAATCGGGCGGCGCACCTGAATCAATTGCGCCCGCCGGCCGTCCTATTTGTCGAGTGCGGTTGAGTATTTGCCGACTGCCTTGATCTTTTTCGCAGCACGCTTTTCTTTCAGAGTCTTAGCGGGTGCAGTCTTTGCGGAATTCTTTTGAACAGATTTCTCAGCCATGGTGGCTCCTTCGAAAAAAGGCGAGCCCGAGTGGCTGGTCTCCCGCCAGCGTAGACCTGTATTGCGGTCGCAGATACCAGTCGTGCATTTGCGAAAAAGCGTGCCCGAAAGTCCGTTGACCAGTGGCGACAGGCGTTCTAGGTTCGGCGTATGAAAATTGATATTCGACACAACCCATCGTTTGCTGTTGCTCGCCTCTCGCTAGATGCAGGTGAGCAAGTCCGCGCCGAGTCTGGCTCGATGATGATGCATCAGAACATCACGATTGATGCCAAGGCTGAGGGCGGGATGCTCAAGTCGCTAAAGCGTGCTGCGCTTGGCGGCGAATCGTTCTTCATCACCACTTTTACGGCAGGTGCCGGTGGCGGCTGGGTAGATGTAGCACCCAACTTACCTGGTGACGTGGTGGCGATTGATGTGCCGAGCGTGGGTCTGATTATTCAGCGCGGCTCATGGCTCGCTAATGCTGCAGCAGTCACGATTGAGACGCAGTGGGGTGGCATGAAGAATCTGGTTGGTGGCGAAGGTGGATTTGCGATTACAGCCACAGGCGCAGGCCAAGTGGTGGTCGGCTGCTACGGAGCACTCGATTTGACCACCTTGCAAGCCGGCGAAAAGTTGGTGGTGGATTCCGGTCACATGGTGGCGTATGACGCAAACGTCACGTGCACGCTAGAGACGGCGACGGCTGGCATTGCTGGCATGGTCAAGAGCGCCGAAGGCTTTGTTCTGCATTTCACAGGCCCAGGTCGCGTGTGGACACAGAGTCGCAGCCCCAAGAGCCTGATTCGCTGGATTACCCCACAGCTCGGCAGCCAACAAGGCAGCGGACCTGTGAGCGGCATTGCATCGCTCGGCGGTTTGCTCGGCCGCGACTAGAGGTTTGATCCAATAGTTTCCAACGAAACAAAAGGTCGGACCCGCTGATTGCGAATCCGACCTTTTGTTTTTGGTTTTAGTTGTTAGCTCATGAGTTTTGGAACGATGAGCAGCAACAGAATTGCCGCCGTGCCGATGCTCTGAACTGCAAGGCTCACGCGGTCGCGCTTGGAGATCGCGGTGAGACGCGCTTCGTCTGCTTCTTTGACGGAACGATTGTCCAAAATGACTTGGGCAAGCGTGATCACAATCGAGGCGTAGGCCACGAGATAGATCTGATCCATCAAGACGAGCACGGATGCTTGTGACACCGATTCCATGGCAGAAAGCTGCAAGAAGACGGTGGTCAACAGGGCAGTCGCTGGCATTGCAGTGCGCACTTCGACGAACTTCGGATTCATCATCAAAGTGAGCCAGTTGGTGATGAGTACCAGCAGCAACGGCAGGAGCAACTTCCAGAGGAAAAGATTGGCATTGCGGTCGATATGAATATCGAATTGCAAGGTCGAGTAGGTCTGCTGGTTAGAAGTGCCTGTGTAGCCAAAGTCAGTTCCGTACTTATGCAGGAAGTTCTGCGAAGACAGGCCGTTGACTTGGAAGCCCTGCACACGCATGTTGGGATCAAGACCCGACTGTGCGTCATCCACCTTGTAGGTGATCTTGTCTGCAGTGTTGGTGGTGTCCTCAAGCATGATGCTCAACGACTGCGAGTCCAGTGGGTAATCGTTGAGCGCGAAAGCCTTGTAGAAACGACCCTGCACTGAAAGCGTCTGGACGTAGTCACCGTTAGGAAGTTGCTCAGGCTCTTCGGTAAGTGGTGTGATCATGAGACCCCAGGTCTCCACGGCGTTGGTGAACTCCAAAGTGGAGGTAGGGCTCAGGTCGCCCTTCCAACGCATCCAAACGTAGCCTGAGAAGTAGAAGGTGTTGTCCTCGAAACTCAGTTCGTAGACGTTGGTGCCGTAGAGGCCGACATGCACGACATTGTCGCCATCTGCCGGCGCGACAGTAGGTTCGAAGCTGCCATCAAGAGGCGCGAACGTCGAGTTCGTCGTCGTGGGATCAGCTGCGGACGAAGAAAGAGTCGATGCACCGACAAAAGCGGCTACAAGAACGACCACAATGGAAAAATACTTTTTCAGATTCACGGGCGGAGGCTAGCCGAACTGGAACGCAGTTCTAGACAGGCGCGCAGCGAGTGGGGCTACTTGGTGCTGGTGATTTGAGAGTGCATTTCCGCCGTGAGCTTTTCGATTTTTACGCTCAATTCGTGCACTGCTCGCGTGAGTTCGAGGTTCTCCTGGTCAATCTGGTACGTGTGCTGCGCCAGCTCTGACGAGATTTGATCTTCGCGCTTGGCTGCGATGAGAAGAATGGCGCCTTGAAGCGCTGCAACGCAGGAAAGAACAAGATTTAGGAGGATAAAGGGAAATGGATCAAATCCTGTCCCGCGGTTGTACGCCATCCATAGCGCCAGAAAACCCAATGCCGAGAAAACGAACGGCCACGAACCCATGCCGTTTCGCATGGTGTCTGCGGCGCGTTCTCCTCGGCTGAGACTTGCACCAGTTCTGATACCGGGATGCTTGGACCACGCTGACATGTGTTTCTCCTCTAGTGCCTTATTAATGACACTATAGAGCGTGGATTCATAGGCGCCTAGAGCCGCAGGTCCGAAGCAATGGCGATCAGTACGGCGAGCCAGGCACCGGCCAAAATGGCGGGCCCAAACGGCAAGCGGGATGAGAAAGTCGCGTGACCGCGCGTGATGGCATAGACCGCGCGAACGGCCATGAGGATAAAAGCCAAAGCGACCGCGAGCAGAGCCAACTGCCAGGAGTAAATAGCGAGGACGACGCTCGTCCCCGCCACCAACTTCACGTCACCGAGCCCCACTCCCCCATGAGCGATATATCCCGAGATCAGCAGCGCCGCTGCGAGTGCAACACCGGTCAAAAGTGGAGTGACAAAGAGTGTGAAACTCGAAGCAACGAACGCTGCCGTCGCGGCGCACAAAAGTCCCCAAGCGAAAAGACCGAAAGTCAGCGGATTAGGTAGACGCATCACCGCGAGGTCGGTGCGCACGAGCGGCACCGTGACCACAAACAAACCTGCCAGAGCTACTGCCCACATCCACATGACAATCACGATCCAAACATCGCGCTGCCGAGAATGGAAAGGACAGCAGGTCCAAGAATGATGAGGAAAATGCCCGGCAAGAAGCACAGCATCACGGGCATCAAAATCTTGACGGGAACCTTTTGCGCTTGTTCACGCGCCCGTTCTCTCCGAGTGGCCCGCATTTCACGCGACTGTTCCTGCAAGACTGCCGAGACCGGAATGCCCAACTTGTCGACCTGCTTCATGGCGCTAATGAAGCGCAGCAAATCTGGTTGTGTGCATCGGGCGGCCATGTCGTCGAACGCGTCGTTGCGGGACTTGCCCATGCGCAGCTCGGCGAGCAACGCGGCAAACTCCTCGGCCATTGGACCCTCTTGAGTTTCAGCGACTCGAGCGAAAGCTGCCTCGAGACCAAGACCTGACTCGACGCACATCGTGAGAAGATCAACGCTGTCTGCGAGCGCAAATTCAATTTCTTCTGATCGCTTAAGGGCCTGGTTGTAGACCAAGACATCGGGTAGGTAAAAGCCTGACGCCACAAATCCGACGAGCGCGAGTAGAGCCATTGGGCTACCACTGAGCACCATCAATAGCCCGAGAACAAGCCCAGCCAAGGCAAATAGAACCTTTTGGCGTGCAAGATTTTGAATGTCAGAAAGATTGTGTTTACCGGACTTTGCAAGCCGCTCATGCATCTTCTCCCGCTGCGAATCGCCGATCAACATCTCAGCAGCTGTCTCGAGAAAGTTGTCCCACGGAGATGGTTGCGAAGCAATAGGAAGTGACGGAGTGCGTTCTCGAGAATAGAGCTCCAACTGATGAAGCAACACACTCTTCTGATGTGACTTTGCCTGCCATGCAACCGCAGCGAAGAACAGGAAGCCAATAGCGCCGCTAACCAAACCCAAGATTGCTGGACCGACAGAACTCATCACTACACCCGCACCTTCACCAGTTTCGTGACCCACATCCAGCCAGCACCGAAAAGCAACAACATCACGGCGAGCATGACGTTGCCAATGGGTTCAGTCCAAAACACTGACACGTACTGAGGTCGCGTCACCATGAGAAAAAGAAAGATGAGCACAGGCAGGCCAGCCAAGACCATCGCGGACAGTCTGCCCTCGGCAGAGAGCGTGCGTACTTCACGGCGTAGCTCCGCTCGGTCGCGAATGGTCTTGGCTGACGTGTCGAGGATTCGCGACAGGCTTCCGCCCACTTCGCGCTGAATGGTCAGTCCCGTTACTGCCCATTTCAAATCCTCGCTTTTCATGCGCTCTGCAGTGCGCATGAGGGCATCTTCAAGAGCCGATCCCACCTGTACTTCTTGAAGAGCCAGGCGAAATTGGAGAGAGATTTCGCCTTTTCCATCAGCAATTGCGGTGTCGAGTGCTTGAGCAAAAGACAGGCCGGCGCGCAAGCTGCTCGCTAAAACCGCAAGCGTCGCTGGCAAGTTGTCTTCAAACTCTCGCAGTCGACGATTGAATCGCCACTGGAGGAAAAGTCTGCCGCCTTGCGTTACGAGCAAAGTGGAGACGATGAACGCAATAAATGTTGAACCAGTCGAGTTGCGAAAAACTGCAAGCACTGAAAACCATGCCAGAGCCATCATCATGACCCAGATATTGATGGGAATTCCTAGCGCAGAGTTCTCTAACCGAGCAACTGTCTTTGGCATTCTCTGGCGCAAGTCAAAATTGTCGAGCAGCGATGTTGGCTTGATTTCAGACGCCAGTTCCGCTGGCACGATGGTGAAGTCCGTGTATTGATCGAGTCGCTTGCGAAGTTTTCGTAGTCTGAAGAAACGCCAGACGGCACTGATGCTGACGATGAGTGCCAAGGCAAGGGCTAGTCCAAAAAGGACCCCAAGCCGACCCGCGAACGACTGATTGAGATCACCAACCGAGGTTGATGATGTGGGGCTCACAGTAGAACCGTGGGTCGGCTTGGGAGATTGTGTGGGTGTTGCAGTCGGCGTGACGACGACCTGGGAGAAGGCTTCGAGGAGTTTGCCTGCAGAGGCGGCAGTCACCACGGCGCCTGCGTGCGTATCCGTGATGCGTCGCAAAATCGAAAGTTGGGCAGCGTCCGGTTGTAGAGCTACGACATCGACAACTGTGTCGTTTGCTTCTAGGCGGCTCAAAAGCTGTGACAACGTCAGTCCGCTGTCGTTGTCCTGACCATCGCTGAGCACCACTAGCCGAGCGGAATTGCTGCGCTTTAATGCCTGCAGCGCCTGACTGATGCCGTCATACAGTGACGTGTCCCCGTTCGCGCGGAGACGCGAAATTGATTGCAGGACGCGTTCGTGGTCTGCCGTCAGCGGCACTTGCACCTCGACATTAGTCGCAAAGCTGATGAGTCCAACTTCGACTTCTGCAGGCAAGCCTTCGATGAAGGCGGTAGTCGCAACTTTGGCAGCAGTCAACCGCTCCCCTCGCATCGACTGACTCGTATCAAAGACTAAGAAAACATCGGGGTAGTCACTGGCGCTGGCCACGCTCGGCTGGCCGAGCAGCGCAAGCCCGACGAGCAGAGAAATAAGTAACCTTTTCATCGCACAAACATCAACCTTGAGAGTTCGATGCCGCGATCGCGCAGCCGTGGTTCAAATCGAGGAACCATTCCCGTCGAAGCCAAGTGACCCAGAGGCCCTTCTGTCACGCCTTGGGCATACTCAAACTTGAAGATGTCTTGAGTCTGGATTGTGTCCCCCTCCATTCCCAAAACTTCGCTGATGGCCGTGACATGGCGACTGCCATCTCGCAGGCGCGACTGCTGGATGACCACATCAATGGCCTGCACGATTTGTTCGCGAATGACGCGTACCGGCAAATCCACACCGGCCATCAGCACCATCGTTTCAATGCGTGACAACGCATCGCGGGTCGAGTTCGCGTGAACGGTCGTGATCGAACCATCATGGCCGGTGTTCATTGCCTGGAGCATGTCGAGGGCGGCAGCGTCGCGAACTTCACCGACAATGATGCGGTCTGGCCGCATACGCAAAGCGTTTCGAACGAGATCGCGAATCGTGATGAGACCTTTGCCCTCGATATTGGAGGGACGTGATTCCATGCGCAGAACGTGTGGCTGGTCGAGCTGAAGTTCTGCAGCATCTTCGATGGTGATAATTCGTTCGTCACGAGGGATGAAGCCCGACAGCACGTTCAACGTCGTCGTCTTGCCAGAACCCGTGCCACCACTGATGAGAACATTGAGGCGTCCACGAATGCACGCGTCGAGGAGCTCAAC
Source organism: Actinomycetota bacterium (assembly GCA_017853815.1). Lineage (GTDB taxonomy): Bacteria > Actinomycetota > Actinomycetes > S36-B12 > UBA5976 > JAFMIT01. The sequence continues at coordinate 37,047 of JAFMIT010000001.1, read as the reverse complement.
CGCCGGCAGCGTCAAGGTTCCCATGTGCACAAGATCAGCCGAGGTAAACGGATCTCGGGCGAACTTGCGAATCGTCAGCGAGGACCCGTCGAGAGCAATCGGGGGAACCACGGCGTTGACGCGCGAACCGTCTGGCAAGCGCGCATCAACCATTGGGCTCGATTCATCAATTCGCCGGCCAACGCGGGCGACAATTCGCTCGATAGTGCGCCGGAGATGCTCTTCGTTGTCGAATGTTGCGTCACTCGGGAACAGCTTGCCGCGACGTTCGACAAAGATGGTGTCCCAGCGATTGACCATAATTTCTGTGACATCTGGATCGCGGAGCAGCGGCTCGATAGGTCCATGGCCAAGAATGTCATCAATAATTTCTTGAACGAGCCGTGCGCGATCGACCCCGGTGAATGGCCGATCTGCGGTTCGCAGAACCTCGGCAATCGCCTCATAGGCCATCCGTTCGAGCACGGCCGGCTCGATTTGGCCCGAGTACGCCTGCTGACCAATCACCTGCATGAGTTGGGTTTGAACTTTGTCCTTCAGTTCACCGTTATCAGTGATGATCGGAATGACGGCCGTGTCCCGCAGGCTCGGAGCATTGAGGTAGTCCTTGGCGTTGTGTGCGTCAGCTCGATCAAGACGTCCAGAGAGGCTCATCGCGCACCTCGCACTCTCGCGAGAAGGCCGGGCTTTTCGTTCCCAGCGGCCTTGGAATATTTCTCCGTGACGTCGGTAGCGAGCTGAGCAATCTCACGACTCACCACATGTTTTGGCTTGGACAAGAACAAGATTTCGCCTGAGTTGATACTCATTGGCACATCGTTTGAGGAGGCTATCTTGTTGTTGACACTGAGTCCGATCGCCTTTTCGACATCTTCGACACTGAGTCCCATGCGAGCGTCGCTTCGATTGACGAGAACATGCCACTTGTCGCGCGGCATTGCGAGCGCATCGAGAGTGTCCATCGTGACCTTGAGATTTTTGATCGCAGGCATGTCGAGTGTGGTGAGGAGCACGAACTCGTCTGCCATATCGAAGGTTCTCAAAACAACTTCAGTGAACGCAGGTGGTGAATCCACCACAACCCAGTCGTGGCTGTACTGCAGATGAGTCAGCACCTGTTGGGCCATATCTGCGCTGATGTGTTCCACGTCAGATGGATGCAGCGGGGCCAGCAAAACATCCAGTCCGGGTCGATACTCGATAAGCATGGACTGCACACCTTGGGCATCGAGGTTTGCGTGCATTCCGATAGCGTCAGCAATGGATCGAGTTGGTTCGAGTTGTAGAGCAACGCCAATATCACCGAACTGCAAATCGAAATCAACCAGCGCAACAGTCTGACCAGTTCGCTCTCGAATGGCGGCTGCTAAATTGCTTGAGATCGTCGTCTTTCCGCAGCCGCCTTTAGCTGAGAACACGATGACGATGTGACCTTTCGACGCAGGTGTGCTGACATCACTATGGCTTCGCAGCTCGCGACTCAACGCAATAGAGCGGTTGCAGGCACCGAGAAGTTCAGTGGTGTCATCAATGCCAACGACTTCACGAATACCTGATCGAAGAGCCTGATTGAGCGTTGATACTTCAAGTCGGCGGCGCACGAGCACCATGCCAAGCGATGGTCTAGACGCGCGGTAACGAATTGCTGTGTCCGCCGCCGCCGAGATGTCCACGTCTGGCCCGATGATGACGAGATCTTCCTGGGGATGCTGGTCTAGATCGGTGTGCAGCTCGCGTGCGGAGCCAACCATTCTTAAATCGCCGCCGACCGCGACCACATACTTGTCTCTGTTGGCGAGCACCTCGCCGAGAATTACAGCCATGGTGTCATCTCACTTCTGGCCATAGAGATACAGGTCGGTAATCGTGCGAGGAGCTGTCACGGTCGTGCCGTCGCGCAGCAGCGCGAAGTAGATAGCGCCCGTCTGTACCGCATGCACGAGCAGCTCAGCCTGACGTTGGGTAACTGCCAACGTCACCAGCGCAACAGAAACACTGGCTTCACCTTCTGCAACGTCCGCGTTGTTCGTCTGGGTCGTCTGACCGAGTCCGAGCACAAGTGCGCGGTCAATAATGATGCGGGTGCTTGCGACAGACGCACTGGTGTTGTTGGCCGCTAGCTGAACAGTGTCGAAGATCGCTACCTCTGCGCCGGCACGCAAGAACGGTGCCAACCGTGCGGGATCACTCATCTCAACCGTCACTGCCATCAGACCATTGGGAATGGTGAGCGGGCCGATCTGAGGCATGGAGGCTGCCAAGTTTGCACTAAACAGAATCTGTCCAGCAGGAACTTCCTGCAACAAGAGCAATGCTTGATTCGAGGCATCAATCTTGGTCACGGCGCCGTCGGGTAGTGACGCTGCGGGCACGGTTGTCTCAGAGATCCAGCCCTGGTCTTTTGCCATAGCCAGCGACGTGCCTGCGGGCAGGATTTGTCGGCTCACCACGACGTGACGTGGAGATTGTGCATCGGCTGCTCTGCGATCCGCAGAACTCGCATAGAGGTACACCGAGATGCCAGCGACCACAGCCAAAATGACTGCAACAGCGTTGAGCGCGGTACGGGATTTCATGGTCGGCTCACTTTCACGGGAGTGGCCTTACGGCCTGAATGCCCAGGGCGGGAGCGTTGGGATCGATTTCGCCGCCTGGGTAAACAGCTGGTTCGAAGAGCCCGTAGAGGCAGTCTTTGCCAGCTTTGTTGTTGCATGAGGGGATTTGGTTATTCCAAAATGTTGAGGTGTTGTAAGGCGCGACGTTTGGATAGCCCGTTTTCGCGTAATAGAAGGCCTTCAAGCGAAACTGCACGAAGAAGCGCACGGTGACGGTGTTCGAGGTACCGGCGTCGACGACGGGGATGTAGCGAGGTTGTTCGAGCATTCGCAACAGCGATGGAATGGCTGTTTGGGCGGAGCCGCACAGATGCTGATCATTCGCGGTGTTGATCTGAAGCACTTGCCCAATTGACACGGCGGTCGACACTTCGCAGCCACTGACTCCCGGAAGCGTCACCTGCACAAAACCAGTTGGAGAGCTTGGAAACTGCTTAAGTTGATTGTCGTGATCGGTGACAGCGCAGCCGGCCCAACGTGTTTCACCGGAGTTCGTTGAGGGCAACTCCTTGAAGTTCTGATCGGCGTCTTCGCTGTAGCCGCAGGCAGGTAACGCAAACGGGTAATAGACGGGAACGGTTTTCACAGTCCCCCACGCAGCTTGCGAACAGGCAGTCACGGTGGTGCCAGAGTTGATACTCGTCGCGATGGCGTTTGAGATCCACGGAATCAGGAGCGAACTTCCCGAGGGATCGAGACTGCGGGTGTAGACACGTACGTACTTGGACAGAGTTGAAGGTACGGCTCGGCAGTCCAATGCCTTGCTGCCAACTGCGGGACACCCGGCTGAAGCAGGCTGTTTGATGCACAGCGCCGATACAGATGTCTTGAGATCGGGAGAGCTGGGGTTCGTATATCCAGTCATGAGGTTTTGGACGGTTACCTGAGTGCATTCATTCTTGGCGCACTGCATCGCTCCAGACACAGCAGCGACATCAGCAGCGTTCTGAACCACACGGCGTTCCGTGTAGATGTTGCCCACATCAACGGATATCGCGAGCAAGCCAAACAGCACACCACTACCAACAACAATGGCGAAAATGAGGCCGATCGCCCCATGGTCATCGGTGAGATTGCGGCGGCCAATCTTTAGATGGAACACAACATCACCGCCCGCGCTGTGAGATTCGGGGAGGCCGACGAGAACACCGGCGTCAGCCATTCAAATGGAAGCGTGACCGTCACATACAAGATGTCTCGTTGAGTGTTGATGTCACACAGTTTGGTGAGTGGAAGCGTTGTCGGCGTGCAGACAGTCGTGCTCGCACATGCCTTAACAACGAGACTCGTTGATGTTTGGTTCTTAACCGCGAGACCTGGCGCCCCCGGCGCAGCTGTGCGCGCAAGCGATTGCATTTCAAGTCCGCTGATCTCAATCAGACTGCCGACGCGCACAGCTTCATGGCTGGCAGCGTTCAAACTGATTTGGACGAAAAAGTAGCGACCGAAGTCGATAACAACAACGAGGAGTAGCAGCAATAATGGCGCGACCAGGGCGAATTCCACCGCGATCGCGCCACTATCTCGCTGGGTACTCCGCTTGGCGAATCCTCTGGGGGACATCGATTTCACCACGCGAAGCTCGATAGGGCTCCGGGCCGTTTACGGCATGATCCCCTGTACCCAGGTGGCAATGGAGTTGAAGAAGGTGTTCAGATTGGTACCGAACAAGCCAACGCCAACAATCAATACGACGGCAATCAGACCGACGAGCAATGCGTATTCGACCGCAGTGGCGCCTTCGTCTGACTTAACAAACATAGCGAGCAAACGCTTCATAATCTCTCTGCTTTCCTTCATCTGATTTTGTAGATCAGACCTTGTGGTGGTTGCAAAGTGAAAGTTAGAGCAGAGTCGACGCCGCTGGTAGTGCCAAACGGCACCATTAACTATTCGCGTTCCGAATCATTTCCAAATCGAATATTCAGCGAATAATCCGCCCGAAAATGGACGCGCCATTCTTTCTAGACAAAAGAATCAGGGCCCGGGACTCCCGAAGGAGTGCCGAGCCCTGATTGAGAACTTACCGAATCAGCCTTACAGGGTGATGAAGTCGGTAATGTCGATGAGCGCCGCGTTCGTGACGGAGTTCAGTCGGAATGTGCCCTGTGCGGTGCCGTTGCTGACGTTGATCAACACGGTACCTGCGTTGAGTGCCCACGTAACTCGCGTTGCGAAGTTAGCTGCGGTGACACCCATTGGGCGCAGATCGATGAAGTCCTGACCACCTGCTGGCGTGGCGTCGAAGTCAGTGATGATGTCCGCTCCGAAGGTCAAGCCAGTCAAGAAGATGTCCGAACCGGTGCCACCCGTGAGGGTGTCAGCGTTGACGCCACCGTCGATGATGTCAGCTCCAGCTGCGCCGTTGATGACGTCTGCACCGGCAAGGCCGTTCATGACGTCAGAACCAGCGGTACCGGTGTAACGATCGACTGCAGCAGTACCTGCGTAGAAGTTACCCACTACACCTGTTTCAGCTGAGTACACAGTTTCAACATAGCCGATGCCATCAGTGAACTGAATCATCAAGCGAATGATGGAACCCGCGTTTGCAGCAACTGGGGTGTATGTCGGGTTCGTTGCATTAGCGATGTTCGTGAACGCTGAACCGACAGTGCTGGTGCGAATCTGCCACTGGTAGCTGAAGGCGCTTGCGATGCCATCAACGTCAGCGATAGATGTGGTAACTGCAGACAGAGCGAAGGTCGCCGTAGGCGTCGTATCGCTGATGACTGGAGCACCAGTTGCAGGGTTGTTTGCAGGGAGTGCGATACCTGGATCCACTGGCTGCGTTGGTGTCGAGTTGAACGAGTTCGTCAAACCGAAACTATCAACGAAGCTGTAGACGACACGCAATGGACGGCCAACGTATGCGGTGGTTGGGATGAACGACTGGCTACCGGTAGCCACGTTGATCCAGTTACCCAAGGTGTTCTGGTACTGCCAGGTGTAAGTCTGAGCAGTTGCACCAACCGAAGGAGTAACCCATGCGTTGATCGAGATTGCATTGTCAGCCACTGGAACGTCAGATGGGCTGAAGGTAACCGCGCCAACAGTTGCTGGGCGTGGCAGCGTCACGATCTGATCTGCGAACTGAAGCTGTTCGATACCGCTCACGGTGTCGATGCCGTCGTTCAAGGTCAAACCGTTAGCGGCAGTACCGGCAGCTGTGTTGTCGGTGACAGTCCAGGTATCCGTGGTGCCAGCCACACGAGTGATCGTGTAGTTAGCGCGGAGGTTCTGGTATACAGCCGTGTCAACGTCTGCCGACACACCGGTGGTGGTGATTTCGCGAACCACGACCAACTGTGATGGGCTGACGATGCGATCGTGAAGATCGGCAGTGATGTCAGAGAGGCTCTGAACCGTCGCGATTTCCAACGCTGGGTTAGCAACTGAACGGATGCTGATGCGAACGTTCAATTCCTTGTCACCATCGATGATGTCATCGCCACCGCGGCCCTGGATGGTGTCATTACCTGCGCCACCGAGGAGGATGTTGCCTCGTGCGAAGGTTGCTGCACCACCAAGAACGGCACTCAGACCGGTGATAACGCCAGGCTGGGTGAGATCGTTGTTCAAGAATCCACCGTTGCCGAGGTCGTCACCGCGAAGGATGTCGTTGCCTGAGCCACCTGACGCAGCTTCCACGAAGAGGAAGGTGTCAACAGTGATACCTGGGACTGGCGTGATGACGTTGCCGTTCAGCAAGTCGATATCAGCTGGGGTGTTGCTGAGACGACGGGTCACCCAGTCGTAGCCAGCTCCACCATCGTAGATATTGCCTGTGTTGAGATCCACCATAATGTCCGTGCCACCTTCACCAAGGAAGGAGTCGAGACCGTCGCCGCCGATGAGGACGTCATCGCCTGGGTAGAGGGTCTGGAAGGCATTACCGGAGTTACCAGTGATGACGTCAGCGCCGCCTGCACCTTCGAGCCAGTCGTTGCCGTCGTCACCATTGATGGCGTCAGCGTCGTTTGAACCGTAGGTGTAGTCGTTACCAGCGCCACAGATCATGGCCTTGGCGTTTGCGAAACCACCGAACAGGGCATCGTTGCCGGTGCCACCGCTCATGATGTCGAGACCAGGACCGCCGTTGAGAACGTCGTCACCAGCCTCGCCCTTGAGGACGTCGATACCGTCTTCGTCCTGGATGACATCGTTACCGGTGCCACCCATCAAGAAGTCGTTACCCATGCCGCCTTCGATGTCATCGTTGCCGCCATCGCCCCAGACGGTGTCGTCCTGGCGACCGGCGTTGATGCTGTTTGCACCCTGGGTGCCACCGAACACAACGTTCGCCATGCCGTCGTAAACGATGCGGCCGGTTGGGGTCTGGATGATGCCAGGGCAACCTGCAGGTGCATTCTGAGCGAAACCGACCGAGTCGAAGGTGAGAGTTCCAACTTCGATTGTGCAGTTTGGCTTGCTGAACACTGGATCAGGCAAGTGCGACGCGGTTGAGTTGCGCTGAACGAGCTGCGAGAAACCAGCCACTTCGAGTTCGCCCGCGAAGTTGGTACCAGCCCAACGACCGAGGTAGTAGAAGCGATCGCCATCCTGCAAGTTCTGCAAGGTGGTGGTGAACACGTAGTCAAAGGTTGAGCCCAAGAGACCAACCAACAGACCGAGAGCTGGGCGTTCTGCCAAGCCACCCATCCACAGGTCGATGTTCTCGAGATCAGCAGCTGAACCCAAACCAACGGTGCTGGTGTTGTGCAAGAACGCGTAACCAGTTGCGGTCGATGCGTTCGTCAAAACGGCAGCTGCTGCACGCTTGTCCGCGCGGGTGGTAGCAGCAGTGATGGTTGGGTGAGTGCTGTAGGCAGCAACGAAGTTGACCAGAGATTCTGGGTTGCGCAACTTGGTGCCGAACTCGTACCAAGAACGGTAAGGACGCAGTGCGACGTTACGGGTCTTGTTGTAAATCGAGCGACGGAACTCATTCAGAGAAGGAGTACCGGTGTCGCGTGCGCGAGTGATGTTCAACGTTGGAAGGTCGAGTGGAAGACCAACCAGGTTGTTGCGAAGAGCTTCAGTCGTGAACTCGTCAATTTCGTTTCCGTGCTGAGCGGTCATGCCCTGTGCCACTGCACCTGCACCCTGGAATGGTGTGAGGGTGTTGTAGGCGCCGAGCGAATTGACACCGTTCACGTACGTACCGCTTTGACGCCAGGACTTCGGATTCAAGAAGGCTGGGATCAAGTCGATTGACTGATCCACACCTGCTTCATTCTGACGAGCGACGGTTTCGTTCAACATAGAGTGACCGAAGCGGTAGACAGCGTGTGCGAATTCCGCAGGGATGTCAGAGTTGATGGTCGTGAAGTAGCCACCGAAAGCAGCCAAGTTTGGCTGAATGCGGCGAGCAAATTCACCAAACACCAAGTGCTGGTATTCAGCTTCAGTCACCATACGAGCTGCCTGGAACAAGCGCTCGCCGTTCCACACAGTCTGGCCACCAATGTTTTGCTGCCAGAAGCTCAAACGTGCGGTGCTGGTGTTTGGCAGCGTTGCAGCGAGAGCCTGGATGTCAGCCATAACGGTGTTGTGCTCTGAGTGGAAGATATGGTGAATAGAGGTAAGACCAATGTTTTCGTTACCGCGACCGTCGCCAGTGATGTAGTGAGCATCAAGAAGTTCGTTGTCGTAGTAAGTCGCAGAGGAGCCGGTCAAACCGATTGCGCTGTCAACGTCTGGAAGCTTTGGCCCGCCGGCACCGAATGGAACTGCAGCGTGTGCAATGTCATCCAAGAACGCGTGACCGGTTGGCTTTGCACCAGCGGTTGAGATTGGCGATGCGAGTGAACCTGGCAGCAAACCACCTGCGGTGCTCAAAAGCTGAGCAGCGCCGTTGGCAGCTGGGGTGAACTTGCCGTACTGGTCGGTGACAACCGTAGGGATGCTCACAACGTCGTAGTCCGTCAGCTGAATGCCGAGCATGGCCGCGGCCTGAGCCTTGACTTCAGCCCAGGTTGGCAAACCGTGGTTAGTAACGCCGTTGTCCTTGCCGTCGAACAAAGCACCTGTTGCGTATGGGCGGCCACCAACGAGGGTGTATTCGCGCAAGAACACCTGATGAGAAGGAATCGAGGTGTAGGTCTGGTTCTGATCGACGTAAGGAGTCGTGAGGTTGATGCTTTCGCCGGCAGTGTTAGCTGCACGGGTCAAGGCCATGAAGTTCGTGGGGCTACCTGCGACGTACAGTGGATCGTCTGATGCCAATGGAATCAGGACCGAACCAGCATTTGCTTTGGGCACCAAGTCAAGACCGTGGTCGAAGAACTGACCGAACAGCGTGAACCAGCTGTTGTACGGCGCAGACACTGCGAAGTCGGGAGTGACGTTGCCCAGTTCGTACAGGGTCGAGGTCAAACCGCTCGTTGGGTTGGTCACGGTAGATGACACAGCTGCCATGCGGTTTGCAACTGCTGTTGCCGCAGGGTTGTTGCTGGTCTGATCCGCAATCAAGTTAGAGATGTATCGAGGGCTTGGATCCGTGACGTTTGCACCAACGGTGTAAGGAGACTTGTAGTTCGCGGGAACCATGCGTGGGAAGATGTTGTCCGACGCACCCCATTCACGCTGGCCAGTCACAAGGCTGTTGCAACGACCGTCGACCTGACGGATACCCCAAGGCTGTGTGACCTGGTAGGGGTACGTCAAAGCAAGACGACCAGCTGGGATATCAGCTGCAGTCAAGCAGCTGGTGGTGTAGCCAGTCGCAGTACGAGTGCGGTTGGCGTGTGCTTCACCAATCATGACCTGATCGAGAATGAACTCGAGGTCAGTCTGGGTGAGTGGAATGTGTGGAGCCTCAGGCGCTGCTGCGCTTGCGGGCGTACTGACACCGGCGATAACTGGCAGTGATCCGATGACCACAGCAGCCAAAGCGGTAATCGCTTGAACTGAACGAAGTCGCACTCGACTTCCCCTTCTCTAGTGCTTCTTAACAGCACAACGCAGGTAGCGCCGTGCCGCGAGCTGTCTGTTACTTATTGATTCCCCACGAATCGGGGCTAAGAGTCCCAAAGTTGCAGAGCGTGAGTCAAGTTCATTTTGGCTTTTTCTTGGAAGAAACTTGGAAAAACTCTTATTGACACGATTTCGCACAAGGGCTAAACGCGTCAAAATCGTTTCAACGTGACGTGTGGCGCATTTCTTGAATCGAATTGCCACCGTCGACGACAAGTGCTTGACCAGTGACATAGCCAGCATGACGACTGCATAACCATGCGACGAGAGCTGCAACTTCTTCAGGTTGTCCACTGCGGCCGAGTGGCGTCGATCGTCCCTCGATCTTTTCGGCATCGGTTTGAGAACCAGTTTCAATCCAGCCTGGCAGAACTGCGTTCGCGGTGATGTTGTACTTCGCGAGATCAAGCGCGAGTGAGCGAGTCATGCCAACAAGTGCAGCTTTGGCAGCGGCATACGCAACGTCATTGTCCATTGCCATAAGCGGCCCGGTCACACTCGACATCAACACAATGCGACCACAGTCGCTACTTTTAAGAAAAGGAATGGCTGCCTGAGTGACATGAAATGCCGTATCAAGATTTCGATCAAGACCGGCATGCCACCCGTCTTCAGAAATATCTTCGATACTTCCAGTCTCTCCATTATTTACGGCATCGCGAGAGCTACTCGTCATCCCCGCGTTGTTCACAACAAAATCAAGTCCATCGACGGCTGCCTGTTGAACAATCGCTCGCGCTTGACTCGCCACAGTTAAATCTGCAGTGCCGGCATCAATCTGTACTCGCGGACCGTGCAATTCAGCAGCTCGTTCATAAATACGACCAGTAGTTGAGGTGATGAAGACTCGCGCTCCAAGGTTCACCATGATTTTCGCCGTCGCGAACCCGATTCCGCGCGCATCGCCGGCGCCGGTAATCAAGCCCGTGAGCCCCGTCAGATCAAACGGTGAACGCTGAATCATGTGCTTCCCTTCTGCACGGCAGCCTAGTGTTAGCGCATCATTCAATCCTGTAAATAGAGCCGTCTTGATGAATTCAACCAATGCCACCGCGGAACTCGTGCTTTCACGCATCAGCGAACGGTTTGGTCACGCGCGAACTCTCATCTGCATTGATGGCCCAGCTGGAAGCGGCAAAACCGAGTTGGCACAGGCGCTAGCGCAGCAGCTCATCGATTGCAGTGTCGTCCATATGGACGATCTGTACGAAGGATGGGAAAACCCCTTCGCGCCGAAACTCTTCGATCGAATCCGCGACAGCATCGTTCTCCCCCACCTGCAACAACTGCCGCTTACGTTCGCCACATGGGACTGGGCCGCAGATTGCTGGGGGCCTGCGCAAACACTGGGGAGTCGACAGACGCTAATTGTCGAAGGGGTTGGTGCATGTGCGGGCCCTGTGCGTCAACATGCCAATCTCACCGTGTTCTTGGACGCGCAGCCTCGGCAGGCGCTTGAACGCGCTATCGCGCGAGATGGAGAGCGGTTACGACCGCACCTAGAGCAATGGCAGCTTGCGCAGGCGGAATATTTCGCTACCGACCACACAGCGCTGAATTGCTCGCTCGTCATTCCAACTCTGGTTAACGAGTAAGTTCGCTGAGCAAGACCTCAAACTGGCGAGCGGCCAAATCGGCGCGAACTCCAGGAATTGCCTGAACTGGTACACCAGCACTGTTGGCGTAATCAATCTCAGTGGATGCACTGATACTTGTCTTGAGAACTTCCCCTGGGAAATTGCTCTGCACTTCTCGGCTGCGGTAGGTGCTCTCTTCTGACCCATCAAATTTGTTCAAGAGGATATGCACGGAACGATTCCACGTGCGCTTGCCTCGACGGGCTAGACGAGCAAAGTCGGCAGCGTCAATAGCGCTCGTCACTGCGAAGCGAGTTGGTTCGGTGACGATGACTGCCTTGTGTGCGAGTGAGATAGCTTCGAATGCCAACGTCGCCAGCGTCGCAGGTGCATCAATCAGCATGAGGTCATATGCCGTGAGATCACCCAAGCGATTGACGAGGGTTGAGTACGCATGCAACGGCGAAAGTGGCACATCGATCTGACCAAGGTGCCGCGTCGCGGGGACGATTTCGATGGTGCCGGAGAAGTCTCGCCAAACAGTCGGCACTGCAAGGTCAGCTAGATTGGCATCATCGAACGCTTCTCGGGCAGTACGAGTGACCGCACCATCTAACGCCGCCAGCGTCAGAGATCCCTGCGGGTCGAGGTCGACGAGCAAGACTCGTTTTCCTTGCGCAGCAGCTGCGCCGGCCAAGCCGAGCAGGGTCGTTGTCTTTCCGACGCCACCTTTGCCCGAAAGCACGGCAATCACATGCTTGCCACGTTTGTTGACGCGCTCGTTGATATCGAATTCTGTCTGAGCGTTTTCGATATCAGTAATCACGTCGGCAACAATGTCGGAGAGAGACTCAGGTGTTGCTTCGGCCTGGAGGTCCATCGACTTCTTGGGAAGATTCACGATGATTTCGGTTGGACCATCAATGGGCTCAAAGCCATCGAGTTGGTCTTCTGTGACCCACTCGGCGAGATCAAGATATTCCCAGCCAGGCTCTAGACCGACAGCATCAGCATCGGCGCCTTTCTTAAACCAATTTTTGACGGTTTCAGGCACACTGCTGCGGCGAGATTCAGAGGAAGAAGACATAGTTAGCCGGGCTATCGATTAGCAGCCGCCGGCAACTGCCGGGATGACTGAAACGGTGGCGCCTGCAGCGATAACGGTGCTGAGACCATCAAGGAAACGAACATCATCATCGCCGACGTAAACGTTGACGAAACGGCGAAGTGCACCCGCTTCGTCAATGATGCGTGCGCTGATGCCAGGGGCTTTTTCTTCTAGCGCAGCCAGGACGTCGCTCAATGAGCTCGCACCCGCTGGTTCCACCTCGACGCTCGACGCGCCATCGGCGTATGGTCGAAGAATGGTCGGAATGCGAACGGTGACGCTCATTAATTGCTCCTAGCGAGAGTGTCGAGGGCATCGACAGCAGATTCAAGAGATGGCTTGACGATAGCCGATGGACCCACTACATCCGCAACTGCATCCAAAGTCTTGAGTCCGTCGCCAGTGTTGATGAGCACTGTTTCTTTCGCTGGATCGAGAGCGCCTGAAGCGAGCAGTTTTCGAAGAACCGCCACGGTGACGCCACCAGCGGTTTCAGCAAACACGCCTTCAGTCTCTGCCAAGAGGCGAATGCCTTCCACGACTTCGACGTCTGTCACGTCATCAATCGCGCCGTGAGTGCGACGCGCAGCGTCGAGCGCATAAGGGCCGTCAGCTGGATTGCCGATCGCGAGAGATTTTGCAATTGTGTTTGGCTTGACCGGACGCACCACTTCAAGGCCCTCACGAAAAGCCTGCGCCACTGGATTGCAGCCGGTCGCCTGGGCGCCAAAAACTGCGTATTCCTTCTCATCTACGAGACCCAAGCTCGTGAGTTCTCGCCATGCCTTATCGACCTTGGTCAACAAGGAGCCAGAAGCGACAGGAATGACTACCTGGTCTGGCAAACGCCAACCCAGCTGCTCAGCGATTTCGAAACCGAGCGACTTCGAGCCCTCCGCGTAGTAGGGGCGCAAGTTGACGTTAACGAATCCCCACGTGTCAGTAATTGATTCGCCGATGAGTTCTGAACACAGACGATTGACATCGTCATAGTTGCCTTCAACCGCCAACAGCGTGCCGCCATAGGTCGCTGTGGTGATGGTCTTGCCGGCCTCAAGATTCGATGGAATCAGGACGACCGAGGTCTGACCTGCACGCGCAGCTGCAGCGGCAACGGCGTTTGCGAGGTTGCCAGTCGAAGCGCACGCAAGCGTTGTTCGACCGAGTCGACGAGCCGCATGCTGCGCCACGGCGACCACGCGATCCTTGAACGAGTGGGTCGGATTTCCGGAGTCGTCTTTAATCCAGAGCGTGCCGGTCATTCCCAGAGCTCTCGCTAGGTTGTCCGCCTTGATGAGCTTGGTGAGTCCGGGGTTGAGGTTAGGTTCGTCGGCAACCCATGGGGCGACTGGCAAGAGCGGTGCATAGCGCCACATGTTCTGTGGACCTGCTGCGATCTGCTCCCGAGTAACAGTGCCGAAGTTGTAGGCAACTTCGAGCGGCCCGAAGCATTCTGCGCAGGAATATGCCGCGCCGAGGGCGTAATCGGTGCCGCACTCACGACAGCGCAAGGCCGTCGCGGGCCCGAAGGATTCGGGCGTAAGGGCAGGGGTTGAGGTCATGGCGGAAAGTTATTGGCTGCGCCGTTGAGCTGGAGCGTACGGAGAGTCAAAGTCCACGATGCGGACACTTATCTTTGAATTCGACAGAAACTTTGTGTCAGCCACTGGGACAGAAAAAAGTCGCTGGCATGACCGTCTATGCAGTCATGCCAGCGAGCCTTGTGGAGTTAGTCAGCCGTTCGAGTGCCGCGAGCTGCCGCAATGCTGCGGAAGATCGCATGGCCAACAACAGCAACCAACGTGCCATTGATAATGCCGTTGAACGTGAAATCGCCAACCGTGAACGTCATGTCAGAAATGCCGACAATCAACGTCACTGCCGCAATCATCAGATTGGTCGAGTCATTGAAATTGACTTTGTTCTCAATCCAAATCTTGGCGCCGAGAACGCCGATCATGCCGAACAAGATGGTGCCAGCACCACCAAGCACACCGACCGGAACTGATGACAGCACTGCACCGAGCTTTGGCGACAACGACAAGACGATCGCACCAGCACCAGCAACGGCGTATGCAATCGTCGAGTACACGCGGGTAGCAGCCATCACACCGATGTTCTCGGCATACGTGGTTGTACCCGAACCGCCACCGACACCAGCGAGCGTCGTGGCAACGCCATCAGCAAGAAGTGCCCTGCCGATGTAAGGATCGAGATTGTCACCCGTCATGTTGGCAACGGCCTTGACGTGACCAACGTTCTCAGCGATGAGAACCAGCACCACTGGGATGAACAAGATGATGACATTCATGCTGAAAGCAGGGGTGGTGAATGTTGGAGCGCCGAACCATGCCGCACCAGAGATGGCTGTTTGAGCATCGGTACCGAGCAGGCCGGTCAGCACCGCAACGACGTAACCAACTACGACGCCAAGAATGATCGAAAGACGTGCGATGAAGCCGCGGAAGACAACTGCGATAGCAAGAATGGCCACCATGGTGATCACGCCAACCGTTGGCTGCACCGCAAGTTCAGACTTCGCGACACCAGCCAAGTTGAAACCGATGATGGCAACAATCGAACCGGTGACGACGGGCGGCATGAACGCATCGATCCACTTGACGCCAACCTGGGTGACAATGAAGCCGACGAGAGCCAACATCACACCGGTCGCAACGATGCCGCCGAGAGCCAGCGCGATATCAGTTCCGCCTGCTTTAGCTGCCGCGATAGGTCCCAAGAAGGCGAATGATGAACCGAGGTACGACGGAATTCGATTGCCAGTAATGAAAACAAAAAGAATCGTGCCGATACCTGAGAACAAAAGTGTGGTGCTTGGCGAGAAGCCGGTAATGATTGGAACCAAAAACGTGGCGCCGAACATTGCAGCAATGTGCTGAATGCCGAGGCCGATTGTGCGCGGCCAGCTCAAACGTTCGTTTGGAGCTACCACTTCACCAGGAGTGACTGTCTTGCCATCTCCGTGCACTGTCCACATACTCACTATGTTTCCTTTCTAATGGTGCACTAATCCACGAGCCCCTTGAAGGCTCCTGGAAGTTTGAATGACTCCCCCGACTCTTCCGCGGCTCTCTTTGCCGGATTGCCACTGCGACTTTTCTTCTTTTGAATCTGTTGCTGCTTTGGTGGACGCATGCCGCCCATCCCGGGAACGGCAGGCATGCCAGGCATCTGCGGCATGCCACCTTTCGACATCTGCTTCATCATCTTCTGCGCAATCGCAAAGCGATCGACGAGACTATTGACGTCGGACACTTTGGTGCCTGAACCGTTAGCAATGCGCAATCGCCGCGAACCGTTGAGGATCTTGGGGTTCGTGCGTTCGGCAGGTGTCATCGATCGAATAATCGCCGCCGTTCGATCCATGTCCTTATCATCGACAGAATCAATCTGCTGCTTCATCTGACCAGCACCAGGCAGCATGCCCAATACTTTGCCGAGCGGTCCCATATTTTTGACTGCAAGCAATTGATCGAGGAAATCCTCGAGAGTGAAATCGTCGCCCGCAGCCATTTTGGCGGCAAACTTCTCACGTTGATCTGCAT
This sequence comes from Actinomycetota bacterium, assembly GCA_017853815.1. Taxonomy (GTDB): domain Bacteria; phylum Actinomycetota; class Actinomycetes; order S36-B12; family UBA5976; genus JAFMIT01. Next base: position 21,203 of record JAFMIT010000001.1, on the reverse strand, counting down.
CGATAGAGCGTTCGGCTTGTTCAATCAGCGACATCACATCGCCGAGATCCAAAATGCGCGAAGCCATGCGGTCGGGATAGAAAGGCTCGAAGTCAGCGAGCTTTTCACCGGTGCTTGCGAACATAATCGGCGCACCAGTCACTTCGCGGATGGAGAGCGCAGCACCGCCGCGGGCATCGCCATCAAGTTTGGTGAGGACAACGCCATCGAATCCAACTCCAGCCTGGAAGGCTTGAGCAGTATTCACTGCGTCCTGACCGATCATCGCGTCGACCACAAACAGGACTTCGTCGGGTGACACCGCGTCGCGAATCGAGCGAGCCTGAGACATCAGTTCATCGTCAAGGGCGAGTCGACCGGCCGTGTCGATGATGACCATGTCGTGAAGCTTCTGCTGCGCGAACGCAATCGCATCTCGAGCAACTACAACAGGGTCGCCACTGCCGTTGCCCGCTTCAGGTGCGAACACCGCCACCTTGGCATTGCCCGCAACCACTTTGAGTTGATCGACCGCGTTGGGGCGCTGAAGATCAGCAGCCACGAGAAGCGGGGTATGCGACTGCGAGGCGAAGTGAGCGGCGAGCTTTCCAGCGAGTGTGGTCTTGCCCGCGCCTTGCAAACCAACGAGCATGATGACTGTTGGTGGCTTCTTCGCGAACCGAACTCTTCTTTGTTCGCCGCCGAGAATGTGGACCAGTTCTTCATGGACGATTTTGACAACTTGTTGGCCAGGGTTGAGCGCTTGCGAAACCTCGATGCCAACTGCCCGCTCTTTGATCCGTTCACAAAACGCGCGCACCACTGGTAACGACACGTCGGCGTCGAGAAGGGCTATGCGAATTTCTTGAACGACGTTGGCGACGTCGGCCTCAGAGAGCTTTCCCCGACCACGAAGTGATCTAAAGGTCGCACTGAGTCGATCTGACAGCTGCCCAAACATTGTTCCTCCGATGAATCGGGGTTAAGGCTATTGGTCAGCTATTCAATCGCCGAGAAGTGCCGCGCTAATCGCTGCAATCGAGTTTTCGGTCGCGGTTACAGAGAGTGGTTGACCGGTTACATCTTGCAGATACAACACATCGACCACTTCGCTTCCGAGCGTGAGCACACGCGCCGAAGTGATGGAAACGTCGAGTTCCGCCAACGCTTCGGTGACTCGAAAAAGTAGTGCCGGCGCGTCATGTGCGCGCACCTCGACAACGGTTGATCGTTGAGATGCATGCGGAAGCGCGCGAATGCGCGGCGGCGGCGGAACAAAGCCACGACGCACCGGTCTCACCGCCGAGAGTCTTTCAATTCTGGCCGCGACCTGCGCCACATCGGCTAGCGCCGCTTCAATCTCGGCACGAATCAGTTCCACCGATGGAGCATCGCCAAATTGAGGGGCCACTGACCATTCCTGATACGCAACCCCACCGACAGTGTCCAGATTCGCTGTGCGCACATCGAGTCGTTGGAGAGACAGCGCTCCTGCTACTGCTTCGACAAGACCGACTCGGTCTGGCGTGGCTAGATAAATGGTCGCTGAACCTGCATGCGGTGAAATCTCGAGCAAGGTTTGTCCAGGCGCGACTGTCCACGGAAAACGATCCGACAGCGCACTCAATGGTTCTAACTCATCACCCGCAAGAGCCGCATGAGTTCTGGACACCAATTGCTCAATCAGCCGAGACTTCCAGTCAGACCAGATCTGTGGACCGGTGGCGAGTGAATCAGCAATCGTGAGATTGTGGAGCAAATCAAGTAGTTCGTGAGTCTGCACCGACTCCGCAACAAACGAAATTGTTGCGGGATCTTCGAGGTCTCGTCGAGTGGCGGACTCAGCAATCAACAAATGGTGTTGAACCATCGCGGTCAAAATCGCGGTGTCGCCGACATTGAAACCAAGTGCAGGCGCGATGTTTTGCATCAGTGCCGCACCTTTGCCGCAGTGATCTTCGCCGCGTGCTTTACCGATGTCGTGAAACAGTGCACCGACGAGCAAGAGGTCCGGGCGACTCACATTTCGCGTCAATCGCGCCGCTTGAACTGCGCACTCGAGCGAATGCCTGTCGACGGTAAATATGTGAAGCGCATTGCGCTGTGGGGCCGCACGAATGACGCTCCACTGAGGCAGCAGCTTCTCAATGATTCCAGCTTGATCAAGCGCTTCCCAGACAGCAATCGCACCTGTGCCGGCGCCGAGCAGAGAAACGAGTGCTTGCCTGGCTTCAGCCGGCCAAGGGCTACGCAGCGGTACGGATTCGTTGGCCAATCTCGCGACAGTGTGCGGTGCGAGCGGCAGTGATGCTTGGGCTGCGGCGGCAGCAGCACGCAAGACGAGGACGGGATCCTCGGCTGGTCGTGCATCGAGGGCCAACACGACTTCACCGTCTTGAACGACAACGCCGTCAGCAAGCGGCGTGCGGTTTTCTTTAGGTGCACCGAGTCGTCGAAGTCTGGACGTCTTGGTGGTGAGTCTGCCCACTCGATGCCACGCAACATCCGACGCCACGGCGATGGATCGGCCCGCGACAAACACAGACTTCAACAAGTCATCATCGGTACCTTCAGATTGCAGTGCAGCGACATCCGCCTGGTCATGCATCGACAACCGATCGGTCGGCCGACCTGTAACGCGATGCAACGCATCACGAATACGTAGCAGATGCTCAACAGCCGGCGCTGTGCTCGCGTGATCAATGTCTGTAATCCAACTTGCGGCAATAGCCCGGAGGACAGTTGCATCACGCAGTCCACCGTAGGCCTCTTTGAGGTCTGGCTCTAATAGATGAGACAAGTCGCCGAGTCGATTACGGCGTTCGTCTACCGTCTCTTTGAGTTCTGGCAGGCGATCTTTCGCCATCCCCCGCCAATCACCGAGAACGCTTGTGCGAAGGGATTGGGTCAGAGAATCGTCACCCACAATGGTGCGCGCGTCCAGTAAACCGAGCACGACTTTGAGATCTTGAGAAGCAAGTTTTCGCGCTTGGGCCACGTCCCGAACACTGTGATCGAGGGCTATGCCGCTATCCCACACTGGGTACCAAATCTGCTCTGCAAGTTTCGCCATCACCGATGGCACTTCATCGGGGTGGTGAAGCAGCAACAAATCAAGATCGCTTGAAGCACAGAGCTCCCGACGTCCGAAGCCGCCGACAGCGACGAGCGCCACTCGCGAAGAATCAATGTTGGCAGCACGCGCAATGGCTCCCAGCCATTCGTCGCACAGCTCCACGAGCTCGCCTCGAAGTTCTGGACTTGACGCTCTATCGCGGGCCACAAGCAGCGCCCGCCGCCGAGAAAAATCGGCAGTGAGTTCGGCAATTGTGGTCATAGCGAAAGCAGTCAGTCTTTAGAGCGCAGTCTCGCCGCGTTCGCCTGTGCGCACGCGAATTACCTGCTCAACTGGAGTGACCCAGACTTTGCCATCACCGATGCGTCCGGTCTGCGCCGTCAACAAAATCGTGTCAATGATCATGTCGACGTCGCGGTCCTCGGCCAAAATCTCGAGCCGGACCTTGGGCACCAAGTCCACGGTGTACTCGGCTCCGCGATAGACCTCGACGTGACCACGCTGACGGCCATACCCACTCGCTTCAGAAACCGTCATGCCATGCACGCCTTGCTCTTGAAGCGCTGACTTGATTTCCTCAAGCTTGAAGGGTTTCACAATTGCGGTTACTAACTTCATCATCGCTCCTAGTTGTTTCGTTGTGAGTAAGAACTTGAGTGCTGCGAACCGCTGCCGAGACCAGCTCCGACAACACCAGCGAAGTCGTATGCCGACTCTGCGTGTTCCACAGTATCGGCACCAGTGATTTCTGCTTCAGGGTCGAGACGCAGTCCAATCAGTTTGTCGATGACAGTGGCGATCAACCAGGTGCCGCAGAATGCGAAAGCAGCGGTGATGACGATCGCCAGTGACTGGCGGAGCAAGAGATCCACCCCTCCGCCCATTAAAAGACCATTCGAAATGGCGTCGTTCGCACGTGTCGAGGCCAACAGCCCGATACCGAGCATGCCAACAACGCCGCCGACACCATGGACACCGACCACGTCGAGAGAGTCGTCATAACCGAAGCGGTACTTCAAACCAATCGCCCATGCGCACACAGCACCTGCAACAGCACCGATAACCAGAGCACCGAGCGGAGTGACGTAGCCGCAGGAAGGAGTGATGGCCACCGCGCCAGCGATTGCACCAGACGCCACGCCTAAAGTCGTCGGGCGGCCGTCGCGCTTCCATTCGACAGCGATCCAACTCAGCGCCGCTACGGCAGCGGCAATCTGCGTATTGATGAGTGCCACGACAGCGACACCTGTCGCTGCCAAGGCAGAGCCAGCATTGAATCCGAACCAGCCAAACCACAGCAGCCCGGCGCCTAAGAGCACAAGCGGCACGTTATGTGGCCTCATCGGATCCTTCTTAAAACCAATTCGCTTACCAATGACAATCGCCAAAGCGAGAGCCGATGCGCCACTGTTGATTTCGACTGCGGTGCCACCGGCGAAATCGAGAACGCCCAGACGGTCGATAAACAAACCACCCGTTCCGCCTTCGGCCGAAAACGCCATGTGAGCGAGCGGGATGTAGATGAATGTGACCCACGCGGCCACTAGCGCCAACCACGCAGTGAAGCGAATGCGATCGGCCACTGCGCCGCTGAGCAAAGCAGTGGTCACGATGGCAAACGTCAACTGAAAGAACACAAACGCCAACGTCGGCACTTCGTGACCTGCTGCACCAATGGTGCTACCCAGAGCTTTGTCTAACCCCAGGTCGCTGAAGTCTCCGATAATCCCCAGACCGCTATCGGGACCAAAAGCTAACGAGTATCCGTATGCCACCCAGATGATGGTCACGACACCAATAGTCGAGAAACTCATCATCATCATGTTGAGCACACTCTTGGATCGCACCATTCCGCCATAGAAAAGTGCCAGACCCGGCGTCATCAAGAGCACCAAGGCAGTGCACGTCATCAGCCAGACGGTATCGATTGCGTTGAACGGCATGAGTTCCCTCTCATCTATCGATGGTGGGCGAACTGTGGTCGGTCTTCGTTTCGAAACCTTGTTTCGTTTATTACGGCAGTGTTACGCAACCAACATGACCAGCCGGAGTCAACTGCGGCGGTGACTCCGGCTGGCCATCATTGGTTTCTAGAGTGCGAGTGCTTAGAGAGCTGAGCTTCCGCGTTCTCCCGTGCGAACGCGAATCACTTGCTCCACTGGCATTACCCAGACTTTGCCATCCCCAATGCGTCCAGTCTGTGCAACAGCAACAATCGCATCTAGAACTGTGTCGGTGTCCGCGTCATCAACGAGAACTTCGATACGGACCTTAGGTACGAGATCGACGGTGTATTCCGCTCCGCGGTAAACCTCAGTGTGACCGCGCTGACGGCCGTAGCCGCTCGCTTCAGAAACCGTCATGCCATGAATGCCTTGGCTCTCAAGAGCTGCCTTAACATCATCGAGTTTGAACGGCTTAACAATTGCAGTGATCAGTTTCATCTCAGCCCTCCGACTTTGATCCAGCGAGAATTCCACCCAGGCCACTGCCTGAACGGCTATCGAGTTCGTACGCGCTTTCAGCGTGTGACGTCACGTCAACGCCTTCAATTTCTTCATCACGGCTGATGCGGAAGCCGATTGTCTTCTCCAGCAGGAAGCCGATGATGTAGGTGACAACAAAGCTGAACGCAAGCACCGAGAATGCGCCGATTGCCTGCTTCACAAGGAGCTCAGTACCGCCACCGTAGAAGAGGCCGTTTGCGCCCCATGAGGTCGCTGCCGTCGTACCAAAGAAGCCGATCGACAGCGTTCCCCAGAGACCGCCAACCAAGTGGACGCCAACCACGTCGAGTGAGTCGTCGTAGCCAAACTTGTACTTCAAACCTACAGCGAGTGAGCAAAGGATGCCGGCAATCAAACCAATAACAACTGCAGCCCAAGGTGCAACGAACGCACAGGCCGGAGTGATCGCCACGAGACCTGCTACCGCACCAGACGCAGCACCCAACGAGGTTGGATGACCATCACGGAACTTTTCAACAATCAACCAGCCAGCAAGCGCTGCTGCGGTTGCAACTTGGGTGTTGATGAAGGCAAGCGCGGCAGTGCCATTGGCGCCGAGCGCCGAGCCTGCGTTGAAACCGAACCAGCCGAACCACAGGAGACCCGCGCCCAAGAGCACGAGTGGCAAGGAGTGAGGACGCATGGCTTCTTTCCGGAAGCCAACGCGCTTACCAAGCACGAGAGCAAGTGCAAGACCAGCGGCACCTGCGTTGATGTGAACCGCGGTACCACCAGCGAAATCGAGAACGCCCTTAGCAGCCAACCAGCCGGCGCCAGTCGTGTCAGCACTACCGAAGTCGAAGACCCAGTGAGCCACTGGGAAATACACCACCGTGACCCAGATCGCCACGAAGATCACCCAGGTTGCGAACTTGGCGCGGTCAGCAATCGCACCTGAAATCAACGCTGGCGTAATGACGGCGAACATCAGCTGAAAAGCTGCGAAAGCGAGTACTGGGATTGGGTAATAAGCACCATTCGCGGTCATATCGTTGACGACGCTCGTCAAGCCAGACAGATCGAAGGAGCCGAAGTAGGGACTGCTCTCTGCAGTGCCGAAAGTAAATGAGAAGCCGTAGAAGACCCACAGCACTGAAACGACAGCGATGGATGCGAAAGACATCATCATCATGTTTAGGACGCTCTTTGCGCGGACCATGCCGCCGTAGAAAAACGCCAAGCCTGGGGTCATCAGCAAGACCAAAGCCGCGCTGGCCAAGACCCAGGCAGTGTCACCGGTGTTGAGTTCCGGCATGTCACACCCTCTTCCGTAGTTGTGTATCGGACAGGGCGAAGAATGGACACGTCATGTTTCGCATCCGCTGCACTGTGCGTTGCGAGAATGTGACAAGTTCCGAATTTGAGTTACAACTCTGGGTCGAGAATGTTACGAATGTTACGAAACCCAGGGTTTTGAGCGTCAATCGCGCCAACGGGCCCGAAACACTGCATCAAGCCTGTTACTGCGAGACGTACAGCATGATGGTGACGGGAATCAGCAACACGATGACCGTTCCGCACCCGAGCAGTGACGCAAATCCCTTGCTGCGCTCGACCAAATCTGTCTTGAGCAGACCACTAATGCCATAAATGAACATGCCGAGGTAGAAAGGGAAAGCCAGAGTCCCGTATTTGGTGTTGAGCACCAACAGAGTCGGGAGTAGCAAGATCGCGAGCGCGAACCCGTAACTCTTGAGGACCTGCTTGCCGTCATACCGCGGTGCGCGTGGTTCAGTCACGACAACTCCTACTCAAACAACGCGTCGACGAAATCTGTTGCGTTGAAGTCAATGAGGTCTTCAACACCTTCGCCGATGCCGACGTATTTCACGGGTACTCCGAGAAGCTCCTGCACCGCGATGACGACGCCACCCTTGGCAGTGCCATCCAATTTGGAGAGCACAATGCCCGTGACATCGACGGCTTCGGCGAACACTTTTGCTTGCGCAACTCCGTTTTGGCCAGTCGTGGCATCAATCACCAGCAAGACCTCATCGATTGCTGCCCGTCGCTCAACCACCCTGCGAATCTTGGACAGCTCGTCCATCAACCCGGCCTTGGTGTGGAGCCGCCCGGCAGTGTCGAGGAGAACCACGTCAGCGCCTAGCTCAAGGCCGCGAGACACTGCATCGAATGCGACGGCTGCTGGGTCGCCCTGCTCTGGACCGCGAACAATCGTCGCGCCAGCTCGCGTTGCCCACGTCTCCAATTGGTCTGCGGCAGCCGCTCGAAAGGTATCTGCGGCTCCCAACACAACTGAGAAACCCTCTTGAACCCAGCGGTGAGCGAGTTTGCCAGTGCTCGTCGTTTTGCCAGTGCCGTTCACACCGACGACGAGGACAACTGACATTCCCTCTTCGGAGCCGTGAACGTCGCGGTCGGAGTGATCATCAAGAATCGCACGAATTTCGGCCTTGAGTGCGGAAAGCACTTCAACTTCTGTCGCCGTCCGACCCGCTCGCTTACGCGCCGCGGACACAATCTTTTGAGTCGCTGCAATCCCCACGTCTGCCATCAGTAGCGCGTCTTCAACGCCTTGCCAGATTTCTTCATCAGTATGCGCACCGAAAGCAGATCTCAGAGCTTGCCCAAAGCCTCCCGACGTGCGCGACAGGCGACCTTTGAGGGTCCGCTTCTCGGTGGTGGTTGGTGACGATGACTCGGTTCTCGTCGATTCTTCATTGGCGTCTTTGCGAGCAAAGAAGCGCTTCATGAATGCCATGGCTAGGCGCTATCCCGAACGTCTGCGAGTCGCTGGCTAATCACTGCAGACACACCATCGCCACGCATGGTGACGCCGTACAGCGCGTCAGCGATTTCCATTGTCCGCTTCTGGTGAGTGATGACAATCAACTGGCTGCTTTCTTGCAGCTCCTTCATCAACTCGATCAAACGACCGAGGTTCACATCGTCGAGGGCAGCTTCAACTTCGTCCATGACGTAGAAAGGACTTGGGCGGGCTTTGAAAAGCGCGACCAAGAACGCAACCGCTGTCAGCGATCGCTCGCCGCCAGAAAGCAACGAAAGTCGCTTCAGTTTCTTGCCAGGCGGGCGAGCTTCGACCTCGATACCTGTGGTGAGCAAGTCATCTGGATTGGTGAGAACAAGTCGGCCTTCGCCACCGGGGAACAGCCGCGAGAAGATTCCTTCGAACTCGCGAGCGGTATCGGCGAACGCTTCTGCAAATACTTGTTGGACACGTTCATCAACATCTTTGATGATGGCCATCAGATCATTCTTGGACTTGCGCAAGTCATCGAGTTGAGCGTTCAAGAACTGATGACGCTCTTCGAGAGCCGCAAATTCTTCAAGTGCCAGAGGATTAACTTTGCCCAAGAGATTCAGGCCACGTTCAGCTTGCTTGAGACGCTTTTCTTGCTGCTCGCGAACATAGGGGTATGGCTCTGGCGCAGGTGCATTCGGATCAATCTCATCGCCAGGAGCTGGTGGCGATGGTGGGACCAAGTTGTGCGGTCCAAATTCTTCAAGCAATGTGTCTACATCAAGACCGAGTTCTTCCATGGCCTTGTTCTCGAGCGCCTCGATGCGCAATCGCTGCTCAGCTCGAGCAACTTCATCTCGGTGAACATCAGATACCAAACGTTCAAGTTCACCCGAAAGTTCACGAATGCGCGCACGTACTGCGGTGATTTCGACGTCACGAGCATCGCGCTGTCGTTCAGCTGCGGTTCGTTCGTTCGACGCCTGCTGGAGTGAGACTTCGAGCCACGAAAGTGCAATCTCGGTGCCCTTCAGTACCGAGGTTGCAACTGCTGCTTCGCGCGCACGGCGCTCTTTGCGTTCGGCGAACCGACGACGCGATTCACGTTCGTCACGTGCAGCCCGCTCAAGAGTGTCAGCGGCCGTCGAAGCAGCCCGCTGGCGTTCCTCGTTGGTGCGCACCGCCAAACGGGCATCAACTTCAGTCTGTCGAGCGGTCTCGACGTCTGCCGAAAGTCGGTCGCGAGTCTCGGTCGATGGTTCAACCTCCACGTCGGCCGACTCTGCGGCCTCAAGGCGTGAAAGCAATTCGGTCAATGACAGTTCATCAGCAGCCAATGCTGACGTCGCTGCCGCCAAGCCATTACGAAGCCGATCAGCTTCGGCGTTTGCGTTGCGAACAGCGGAAGCGAGATTGCCAAGCTGCTCAGCAACCGCCGCCATCTCTGCGTCCGACTCATGGAGCACCGTCAATCGTGCGTCAGCTTCACGCTGTGCATTCTTGACGGCTTCGGTCGCTGCTACCTGTTCGAACTTGGCCCGAGAAACAACATCACTCAACGCATCACGTTTCGCACGAGCGTCGTCGAGCGCAGATTGCATTTGGATCAAACTTGGAGCATGCGCAGATCCGCCGGCACCAGCGGCGGCACCAAGCACGTCACCCGCGGACGTCACAGCGACGGCATCAGGATTGTGCGCAATCACCAGACGGGCATCAGAGAGCGACTCGACGAGAACTACGTTGCGCAACAAGGCTGCGATGGCCGAGCCAACATTGTCTGGCGTTTGAACTACGTCAGTCGCGCGAATCGCACCTGCGGGAAGCTGGTGGAAATCCCACTGAGTCGAGGCGCCACTCTGTGCGATAACAACGCCCGCACGGCCAGCATCAACATTCTTCAGATGAACGAACGCGGCGATGGCAGTGTCCACATCAGAAACGACCACGGCATCGGCTGCAGTACCAAGCGCGACCGCGATGGCGTCCTCATAACCGCTGCGAACTTTGATGAGCGACGCAACAGAACCAAGGACACCGGGGACGGTTTCGGTGGCAGACAGCAGAACCGCGCCGCCGCCTTGATTCGACAGTGCCATCTCGAGCGCTTCCACGCGGGCGGCAAGGTTTGCGCGTTCGCGCTCAGCACTTTGTTCTTCAGCGATGAGTGCGTTCAACGCATCTTCGGCCGCTGCAAGTTTTGCGGCAGCGGTTTCGTAAGCGGCGTCTAGACCTTCTTCGTCAGTGTTGAGGCCAGCGATTTCGGATTCACGAGCTAGAAATTCGTTCTGCGCTTGAGACGCACGCTCTTCTGCAGAAGAAATCTGTTCCTGCAGTCGGGCAATCTCAGAGGTGCGCGTCTCAATTCGTTGCCGCATCGCATCGACTTGACCAGAAAGTCGCGTCAGCCCATCGCGATGATCTGCGGCAGCGCGAGCAATATCTGAAAGTCGGCGATTTTCTTCTGCCAGTTGACCTTCTGCTTGGGCCCGCTGCTTTGTCGACGCTTCGAGTGCAGTACGCGCCGTGATTACTTCTGCTGCAAGCGCATCCGCTTCTTCGCGCGCGGCTTTGGCTTCGGCCTCTAGCTCTTCTGGATCTCGACCAAGCGCTTCTTCTTCGACTGGCGAAAGCACGCGCACCCGCTCGGCTGCCAGTGATGCCGTACCGTGGAAACGTTCGCGCAGACTCGAGAGCCGGAACCAGGTTTCTTGGCGGCGGGCGACTAACGGAGCGTCGGCGCGAATCTCGGCATCGAGAACTGCTTCGCGCGACTGCAGTGCAGAAAGTTCAGTTTCGACCTCAGAGCGCTTGTCGCGCAATGCGGTTTCGTCTGCTACTTCGGCGGCGAGCGCTTCGCGAAGTTGAACGAGATCATCGGCGAGAAGACGTGATTTGGAATCACGAAGGTCGAGTTGGATGACTTGCGCACGTCGGGCCACTTCGGCTTGTTTGCCTAGAGGTGTCAGCTGACGTCGAAGTTCGGTCGTAAGGTCGGTCAGACGTAGCAAGTTGCCCTGCATGGCTTCAAGTTTGCGTAGCGCTTTTTCTTTGCGCTTGCGATGCTTGAGGACACCAGCGGCTTCTTCAATAAAGCCGCGGCGATCGTCAGGAGTGGCACCAAGAATTTGGTCGAGCTGATTCTGTCCGACGATGACGTGCATTTCGCGACCGATGCCAGAGTCAGAGAGCAACTCTTGGATGTCAAGAAGCCGGCACGGTTCACCGTTGATGGCGTATTCCGATCCGCCACTGCGGAACATGATGCGTGAGATCGTGACTTCGGTGTAGTCGATCGGCAATGCACCGTCGGTGTTGTCGATGGTGAGGATTACTTCGGCGCGACCAAGTGGGGCGCGATCCACGGTGCCAGCAAAGATGACGTCTTCCATCTTGCCACCACGAAGTGACTTGGCACCTTGCTCGCCCATTACCCACGCAAGTGCATCGACAACATTCGATTTGCCTGAACCATTGGGGCCGACGACGCAGGTGATGCCTGGTTCGAGCTGAAGGGTCGTTGAGGACGCAAAAGACTTGAAGCCCTTCATCGTCAAACTCTTGAGATACATCGACCCTCCTTTCGACTCCAGCGGTGAGCAACTCACGGTTGGTCGCACAGCGGCTAAGACGCCTCACGACAAAGGCGAACCCTACCTCTCAGGCTCTCGGCCTCGGCTGACAGCGGGGGCACCTAAATGACGAACGGTTTGCCCAGCTTTCGCGGACGATCGGGCGGCCACACCTATCGCAGGGTTCGCCCTCTTGACCGTAGGCGTGCAGGCTGACATCAAACCAGCCGCTCTCCCCGTTCACGCCTACATAGAGGTCATCAAACGACGTACCGCCGGCCGCAACTGCCGCTCGCATCACGGCTTGGACGGCCCCGAGGAGCTCGCGAACTTTTGCGCGGCTCAGGCGGTTTCCAGGCGTCAGGTAGTGCACCTTGGCGGCCCACAGAGCTTCATCCGCATAGATATTGCCAATACCGGAGACAACGCTTTGGTTGAGCAGAAGCTGTTTGATTCCTGCCGAGCGGCGCCGAATATCGGCGACCACTTGCTCCAGGTCAAGAAGCGGATCGAGCGCATCTCGGGCGATGTGGAGTACCGAGGCAGGCACTCTCTGACCGTGGTCCACCTCAGCGAGTTCGTCTACGTGCGCTCCCCCGAACATTCGCTGGTCAACGTATCGAAGCTCGACATCCGAACGATCGAGTGCGAAGCGAATGCGCAGGTGTTTTTCGTCAGGTTCGTCCGGTGGCACCAGAAGGGCTTGGCCACTCATCCCAAGGTGCATCACGAGAGCCTGGTCAGAATCCGAGAGCGGTAACCACAAGAACTTGCCGCGGCGCGAGACGCAGCGAATCGTGTGTTGGCGGAGACTTTTCTCAAAATCTCGTGGACCGCGCACATGTTGACGGGTGAGCCGCGAATGCAGAACCGTCACGGTCTCGAAACGTGCGCCCGTGATGTGCTCACTGAGCCCCGCGCGTACCGTCTCGACTTCTGGAAGTTCAGGCACCGAGATTCTGGCTAACTATCCGAGAGTGGCGCGGCCTCAAGCTCAGCGAATGCTGAAGCTGCGGCTTGCTGTTCGGCTTCTTTCTTGCTGCGCCCCTCGCCGTAGCCGAGCAGCCTGTCACCCAGACGAACTCGGGCAGTGAAGCGCTTATCGTGATCTGGGCCGGACTCCGTTACGGCGTAGTCAGGAACACCCATCCCAAGTTGACTCGTTAATTCTTGGAGACTTGTCTTCCAATCTAGGCCTGCTCCGAGTGTCGATGCAGCAGCGATTAAAGGATCGACCCAGGTATGCACCAATTGCGTGGCGGCTTCGAGTCCTGCGCCCAGAAAAACCGCTCCGATGACCGCTTCGGTCGCATCGGCCAGAATCGAGGCCTTGCTTCGGCCGCCCGTGGCTTCTTCACCTTTGCCTAGAAGCAAGAATTCGCCAAGCCCCACCGTGCGACCAATTTCGGCGAGCGCTTTAGCGTTAACCACCGCAGCACGCAGTTTTGCGAGCTGGCCTTCTGGCAGATCTGGGTGAAGCCGATACAGAGTCTCGGTGACAACGAGACCAAGGACTGAGTCGCCGAGAAATTCGAGTCGCTCGTTCGTCGGCACGTTGCCGTTTTCGTAGGCATACGATCGATGAGTCACAGAGAGCAACAACAACTCATCGGAGACATCGTGACCGAGCCGAGCGCGGAGGTCGACGAAGTCCGGAGAGTGAGCACCGCTAGCTGGCATCGTCCACCCGTTTCATCGCAGCCGCCATTTCTCCAAGCGTAGCCGCGAACAGCATGTCATCGTCAGAAACGCAGACCGATGGATCGAGAGTTTCGATGACGTCCGCGATGACAATGATTGCGATGGAATCTGCGTTGATGCTGTCAAAGCGAGTGTCCACCGAGAGCCCTTCAGTCGGAATCTCGAGCACCTGTGCCGTTGCAGCAATCACAATCTCGATGTCAGGCAGCACGGTGCTCTTCGAATCCATCACCGCCTCCTCTCGATTGCTGGCGTCTTCCCTGCACCATGCTAAATCCCTCGTCAGCATTGCGCTGCAGAAAAATGTTTAAGAACTTTCAGACACAACAACGCACCCCAACCGCTCAAACGAGTGGCTAGGGTGCGTCGAAAGTTATTTAGACGTCGAGAACTTGGCGCTTGTCGTAGCTACCGCAGTTGCCGCACGCACGGTGCTGCAGCTTTGGTGCACGGCAGCGGTCGCATGACACCAGCGATGCAGGGGTGGTCTTCCACTGCGAACGACGCGCACGCGTGTTTGAACGCGACATTTTGCGCTTGGGTACTGCCATCGGGGTCAGCCTTCCTTCGAGTCGTCGCTCTTGAGCAGACCTTCAAGGGCCAGCCATCGAGCATCGACAGTATCGTGATGATGTTCAGGATCGTTATTCAGTTCGAAGCCACATTCGGTACACAGACCTAAGCAGTCCTCGGAACACAGTGGAGCGAGTGGAAGTGCAAGCACAACCGCATCTCGCAGCACTGGCTCAAGATCGAGCAGGTCGCCCTCGAGCAGTAACGAGTCTTCTGTTTTGTTGTCGTCATCGGGGTGTTCGTATAACTCCTGGAAGTCAACGACCATCTCCGAGGAGAGCGGCGCGAGACACCGAGAGCATTCGCCCTCGATAGTCGCTTCGACTTCTCCAGTCACTAGGACACCTTCGATGACTGCCTCGAGCCGCAGAGCAATCTGCAACTCGGAGCCGACAGGTGCTCCGATGACTTCGGTTCCGAAATCTGGCGGCGCCGCGACAGTGAGTTCACGCGAAAGCATGGCCCCGGCGCGACGACCCAGTTCGTGGGTGTCGATCACCAGTGGCGCGCGTGGATCCAGGGTGTTCAGGATGTCCTCACAGACGCAGAGCTACAGAAGTCGGCCCTCCGACCGGCTCCACCGAAATGGAGCGGGCGAAGGTTACCTGATGAGGGGCTAAGCCCAAAAACCGACCATCGGACTGCCGATGGACGCTCGGATCGGGCCTACGGGCGGGGGTCGTTCCAGTCGCCGAAGAAGTTGCCTGGATCGTTCGGGCCGTCATCGGTGGACAGTTCGGCCTGCAACCGCACCGCTGTGCGCTCGCGGCCAGTCTGGACAGCGCTGAGGGTCTTCACGAGGGCTGCCTCAAAAGCACCGAGCTTGGCGTCGACGTAATCGTCGAGCTCACGGCGCTTTCGCAAGATTTCGGCATCGTTGGCATCGCGCAGCCGCTCAACTTCGGCCAAGGCGTCCTTGTAGACGCGCTCCTGCGACACGAGAACCGCCGCTTCGGCTCGCGCAAGCGCGACAATTCGGTTTGCTTCGCTATGAGCGTCCTCAATGACTAATTCGCGGTCTTTCAGCAGTGCGGCTGCTTGGCTCAACTCAGCTGGGAGCGCCGCCGCAATGTCATCAAGAATGTCGAGGAACTCGCCCCGGTTGACAATGCACGACTGTGACAAAGGCATCGCCTTTGCGGCCTCCATCATCGCGATGGCATCTGCCACCAGTGCTTGGACCTTCATGACTTGCCTCCATTGTGGCGTTCGCCGAGTGCTTGTAAAACGTTGTCAGGAACCAGACCGCTGACGTCTCCGCCGTTGCGACTGATTTCCTTGATGAGCGATGACGACAGGTAGCCATACTCAGGATTGGTGGCAATAAATGCCGTCTCTACCTTGGCAAGCCGGTAATTCATCTGTGCCATCTGAAGTTCGTAATCAAAGTCCGAGACTGCGCGAAGTCCTTTGACGATAACGCCAATCTCGTTCTTCTGGCAGAACTCGACGAGCAGCCCTTGGAAAGTGGCAACTTTGATGTTTGCCCACGGCGCCACCGCCTCGCGGAGCAAAGCTATGCGTTCGTCGATGGTGAAGAGAGCGCTTTTGGTGGAGTTGCTCAAGACCGCAACCGTCACTTCGTCGTACATCGCCGCTGCTCGACCGAACACATCGAGGTGTCCGTTCGTGACGGGATCGAAGGATCCCGGGCATACGGCAGTACGCATTTGTTCCCCTTTTTACAGGCTGCTCAGGGGGCGAACCTACCAAACGAGGGTCAGAACCGACGTTTCACCGTGAGCACGGAGATCTGCTTGGACCAGTGGTTTAGGCGGCTCAATGGGCTCACTGCGAGCGCTGCGCTCCACCACCACGACTGAATCAGGCGCGATATGGCCCTGCTCGACGAGCTGACTGAGTACGTCGGTGAGCGCTGTGGATTCAAGTTCGTACGGAGGGTCGAGAAAAACCACGTCAAAAGCCGATTGCGCTGGTTTTGAGAGGAATCCCTCCACGGAAGCCGTGACGACCGTGAGCGGCAAACCAAGAGACTGAGAGTTTTGCCGAATGATTGCTGACGCACCCGGCGATTTCTCAACAGCGACCGCCTTCGCCGCTCCGCGGGACAGCGCCTCGAGCGCTAAAGCACCCGAGCCCGCATAAAGATCAAGAACCGTCAGTTCATGCCAATTCCCGAGTCGATGGGAAAGCGCATTGAAAATCGATTCACGCACTCGATCCGAGGTAGGGCGGGTTCCCGCAGGCGGAACTTTCAATGAGCGGCCACGCGCCGTGCCAGAAATGATGCGGGTCATGTCATGCCTTCTCGAGGTATTCGGCTCGTTCTTCGTCCAGCACTGCGGCAATGCGCTTGGCGAGAGCTGGGTGCTGAGAAAGATTCGGATCCGCGAGCACCAGAGCGACGGCACAGTCGCGGGCACGTTCAATCACGTCTTCATCGCGCAACACATTCAGAACGCGCAGGCTTGAGCGGCGACCACTTTGTGCCACCCCGAGCACGTCTCCTTCTCGACGTTGTTCAAGGTCGACTCGCGACAACTCAAAACCATCGACACTCGCAGCCACCGCTTCCAGCCGTGCACGGGCCGGGGAGCCGGCCTCCGTGTTGGTGACGAGCAAACAAAGTCCAGGCAGACCGCCACGACCGACGCGACCGCGCAACTGATGAAGTTGTGACACACCAAAGCGATCTGCGTCCATGATCACCATCATCGTCGCGTTATGAACGTCGACACCTACCTCAATTACGGTCGTGGCAATAAGTACATCGATCTCTCCGCGTGCGAAAGATTGCATCACATCGTCTTTAACATCTGCGGGAAGTTGACCATGAAGTTGTGCAAGCTTCAAACCAAAAAGCGGGCCAGCGCTCAAGAAGTGAAACAGCTCTTCAACAGTGGCCGCGGCGATCGAAGAGTTTTCATCAAAAACCTCTTCGACGTCGTCGATAACTGTCGCCGTGATGCGAGGAGCAACGACGTACACCTGTCGTCCCTGTGCGACTTCTTCTTGGATTCTTTTCCACGTGCGATCGAGAAATTGTGGCTTCTCTGCTGCGGGCACAACATGAGTGGTGATTGGGGCACGTCCGGCTGGAAGTTCCGCCAACGTGGAAATGTCGAGATCTCCAAAAACGGTCATCGCGACAGTGCGCGGAATCGGCGTCGCTGTCATCACGAGAACATGTGGGCGAGTTCCTTCAAGAGATTTCGCCGCAAGCGCCGCCCGCTGCTCCACGCCGAAGCGGTGCTGTTCATCCACGACAACTAGACCAAGATCAGCGAACTGCACGCGGTCTTGGATCAGTGAGTGCGTACCAATCACGATGCCTGCGGTTCCGCTGCTTGCATCAAGCAGTGCTTTGCGTTGCGCAGCTTTTGGCATAGACCCCGTGAGCAAGGTGACTTCGGTTGCGTGAGCAGGCCGCTCTCCAAAAATGCTTTCCTCAGAGACCAAATCGCCGAGCATCTTGCGAATCGAGCGGTAATGCTGCTGCGCCAACACCTCTGTCGGAGCAAGCAGTGCGGCTTGTCCCCCAGAATCGACAACCTGCAGCATGGCACGCAAAGCGCACACCGTCTTGCCGCTGCCGACTTCTCCTTGGAGCAGCCGGTGCATGGGATGACTTTGGCGCATGTCGGAGAATATTTCGTCACACACCGCGCGCTGTCCCGTGGTCAGCGTGAAAGGAAGTGACTCATCGAACGTGGCGAGCGCCGCCTGCTGTTTACCTGGTCGCGCAGTTGCGAGCGCGCCTTCTGCGTCGAGTCGGCGCTGCGCGAGAATGGTTTGGTACGTCAACGCCTCTTCAAACGCGAACCGCGCGCGGGCAGCGCGCACTTCGTCCATGGTCGTGGGCTGATGAATCTGTGTGAACGCTTCAAAAATCCCGAGTAGCTGCTGGCTCTCACGAATCTCTTCAGGAATGGGATCTTTGATGAGCGGATCGAGTCCATCGATGGCGAGGTTCACCGTGCGCTCAATCACCCACGACGCGAGGTTCGACGCAGCCGGATACACCGGAATCAATGCGCGCGCGAAGGCTGCAACTTCTTCAGGTTCTGGTTCCACATCGTTGGGCATCAACACGTAGGTGGGATGTGCTAGCTGCCGCGAATTATTGAACACCGTTACTTTGCCACTGAAGAGTCCGCGTCGACCGACTCTCAGGTCGCGTTCCCGCCAGTCTTGATTAAAGAACGTCAACTTCAGCGAACCTGTGCCGTCCGTGACAAGCACTTCCAGCAAACTTCCCTTGCGCGCTTTCATCGAACGCTTGGTCACCGACATCACGTCCGCCATGATGGTGACGTGCTCGTCAACCTGAAGACCCGCCATGTCGGTGAGTTCGCCGCGGTTGGTGTACCGACGGGGAAAATGTCGTAGCAAATCTTCGACGGTCACAATCTCAAACGCTTTGGCGAATCGTGCAGCTGTTTGACCGCCGACGACTTCTTTCAATGGGGTGGTGAGTCCATGCATTATTCGAAGCCCACCATCAATCGCCAAACGTCTTGGTGGCCTTCAACAATGTAGAACTCAGCCGACTCAAAACTCTGCTCTAAGAGTTCAAGGGCGGAACGTCGTTCGCTCTCGCTGACATGGCTGCCAACAATGACCGTTATCAACTGAGCTTCTGTCACGGCGCCAATGACTGCTTCGACTGCGCTTTCGAGTGACGTAGCAGCGGCGCGAATGTCGCCATTGATAAATCCCAGAAAGTCTCCCGCCGAGATGGCACCGATTGGCGTCTGACTGTCGCGGCTCGCTACCGAGACGGTGAGAGTTGTGACGGCTTCGCTGGCTTCGGTTAGAGAGCGAACAAGTTTTTCAATGTCACTATCCATGTCAGCCACAGAGACTGCAGCAAGAGTCTCTGTTATGAATTGTGTTGGAACCACCACTGCACGAATGGCTTCACGCTTCAGTTCTTCTGCAGCAATCGATGCCACCGACAAACTGTCTTTGTCACCAGGTAGCACGATGACTTCGCGAGCGCCGCTCTTCAGTGCAGCACTAACAAAATCCTGCACGCTTGCGCGCGCGTCGGGTTCGCAAGGCACAATCGTGACGCCAGCGTCGACGAGCACACGCACAATTCCGCTTCCAAAAGCTTGCGCTACCAGCGATCGTGCTCGTGGCGTCGCCGTCAACGATTCCATTCGAACATGTTTCACCTCGGTGATGGCACCAACTCGCGCGAGCACGAGCTCCGGGGCATCAGCATGAAGGTGGATGTGCGTCAATTCCGCACCGCGGGTCACGACAAGGCTCACACCATGATTCTCGATAGCGCCAACAACTTCATCGGCGCGAGAAGTCGCAACAACGAACATGACTTCATACGCTGCATCCGCATCACATGCGGCGGCATGAGGTGCCGCATCTGGTACGAAACCGACTGAAGGCGAGTCGAAGTCAGCGCCATGCCAAATGGCATTGAGAGCATCGAGCAATAACACCGCGCCGCGACCGCCAGCATCGACGACACCAGCGGCGCGAAGAATCGGCAACATATCCGTTGTTCGTTCTAGCGATTCGCGGGCCGCAGAGGCGGCAACACTTGGTTCGTTCGCCAGTGCCGCAGCGGCCGCATCAAGAACCGTCAGCGCAGTTCCTTCTTGAGGATCTGCGACCGCCGAGCGAGCTGCCTGAGCGACAGTGACCATGATGTGTTTGAAATTGAGTCCGCCTGAGGTTGCGGCCACCGACTGCGCTACCGCTTGAAGCACTTGAGCCAAGATGACTCCACTATTGCCACGCGCACCGAGGAGCGCGCCGCGAGCCATGGAGTTCAGCGCATCTCGTGCATCATCAGGTGCTCCCGTTCGTGCGGCCTCAGCTTCAGCGGCAGCCCGAAACGTCAGATACAAATTTGTGCCCGTGTCTCCGTCGGGAACGGGAAACACATTGAGAGCGTTGAGTTCAGCGCGATGTGAGCGAAGCACCTCAACACCTACTTCAGCCCAGCGGCGGATGATGACGGCGTCGTCTAGGTGAGACATCATCTCCTCCTCTCAGGGGCGGATGCAGTCGCGAGGGTGGCAACAAAAAACGGCCGCCACAATCCTACGAAAGTGGCGGCCGAAATCTTTGGACTAGACGGCGCGATTGACCTTGCCGGCCTTGAGGCAAGCAACGCAGACGTTCACGCGCTGTGGAGTGCCACCGATGATGGTGCGGACGCGCTGGATGTTTGGGTTCCAGCGGCGCTTGTTGCGGATATGCGAATGCGAGATCGAGTGCCCGAAACCTGGGCCCTTGCCGCAGACGTCGCAGTTTGAAGCCACGATGGAACTCCTTGTAGTAAGTCGGATGGTGACCGTCGAGCGGTCAGCGATGGCGAAGGTTAGCCGAAACCCCGCCTGAGTCCCAAACCGAGGTCAGCGGAAGTGGTCGTGACCCTCGATTTTGGGGGCTTGAGCACCGCCAATGAGCACGGGCACGCCTAAAACGTCTCGGTCGAGGACCCGGCCAATGGGGCGGAAAGCAGCTGGCAACCGCTTTCCAGATGGGAAAACTGCGACCAGCGCATGGTCTTCTCCCCCGTTGCGCACCCAGTCCATGGCGTCTTCGGCCATGTTCCGCGCTAGGTTGCTGAGAAATTCGTCTGGGGCAATTGCGTTGGCATCGAGATCGATGGTCACCCCGCTGGCGTTGGCGATGTGTCTGACGTCTGCCAGCAAGCCATCGCTGATGTCAATCATGGCTGTGGCGCCTGCCTTGGCGGCGGCAGGACCGGCCGCATACGGTGGCGTGGGCGTTAGGAAAGCATCGACAGCTTCGCGCGGGCTTCGATGGCCTCGTTGAATGCACGCAAGCCCTGCGGCTGCATAGCCGAGCCGACCAGCCACCGCGACGACATCACCTGGCTGCGCCTCCGCCCGGGTCACTGCGGGCAAACCTCTGCGGTGGCCGAGGGCCGTAATCGAGATCATGATGCGATCCGAACGCGACATGTCCCCACCCACCACCTCGACGTTGAGAGGTTTGCATTCAGCTTCGATGCCGACCATGAACCCTTCGAGCCAGGTTATGTGCGTCGTTGGTGGCACAGCTAACGCAATAGTGATGGCCACAGGTACGGCACCCATTGTGGCGATGTCAGC
>JAFMIT010000160.1 GCA_017853815.1 Actinomycetota bacterium | reverse complement strand
GTGACCCGGTCAGCGAGAACATGGACGTCATCAACGGCAAGCCGGTCAAGGCGTTTATCTACCAAGACCACCAAGCCCACATTGCCGTGCACATGATGGCTATGCAGGACCCCAAGGTCCAGCAGCTGCTTGGTCAGAACCCGAACGCGCAGACCATGATGGCTGCGATGAACGCCCACATCGCCGAGCACTTGGCGTTTGAGTACCGTCGTCAGATCGAGGAGCAGGCCGGTGTTCCGCTGCCCCCGCCTAACGCAGACATGGATGAGCAGACCGAGGTGGCCATTTCGCGCCTCGCTGCCGTTGCAGCGCAGCAGCTCCTCCAGAAGAACCAGTCTGAAGCCCAGATGCAGCAGAACCAGCAGATGGCTCAGGACCCGCTGGTCCAGATGCAGCAGGCAGAACTCCAGCTCAAGCAGCAGGAACTGCAGCTCAAGGCGCAGAAGCTGATGATGGACGCGGCTGAGAAGAACGACCGCATCGAGCTCGAGCAGCAGCGCATCGCTGCTCAGAAGGAAATCGCTGGCCTCCAAGTTGGGGCCAAGGTTGCAACGGATAAGGCCAACCTGTCCGCCAAGCAGCAGATGGAAGGACTTCGCGTGGGGGTTGAGATCGCCCGTGATGCCCTGACATCGCAGAATCCCCCTGTTTCCCCTGAAAAAGCAGCACCTAAGGAGAGTGAATGAACAGCGACCTACTGAAATACCTTTCAGGTAAAATCCAAGACGAACTCAAGGTGATCGAAACCGATCTCGCCTTGGGTACAGCCAAGGACCACGGCGAATATAAGTTCGCCTGTGGCCGTTATCGTGGTCTGCTGATGGCTAACAATATCCTCATCGAGACCGCAGAGCGCATGGAACATGACGATGACTGAGATCATTGGCGCGGAAAAGCCCGCACTCGTTGACCTTGACGGCAAGCCGATCCCCAAGGTTGGTGCCGCCCCTGAACTGCCCATCGAAGAACGTGCCAAGATGCTGCCCGAACCCTCGGGCTACCGCATCCTGTGCGGCGTTCCGGATGTCGAAGAGCAGACCGAGGGTGGTATCTTTAAGGCCGACATCACCAAGCAGTTTGAAGAGCTGACGACGCCCGTCCTCTTCGTGCTCAAGATCGGTCCGGACGCATACAAGGACGAAAAGCGCTTCCCGTCTGGCCCGTGGTGCAAGGAGGGTGACTTCATCCTTACGCGCCCCATGGCAGGCAGCCGTGTGAAGATTCATGGCCGTGAGTTCCGGCTGATTAACGACGATAGCGTCGAAGCTGTAGTTGAAGACCCTCGGGGTATCACCCGCGCCTAACGAGCGTAACTCGTACAAAGGAGAAGCAAGATGGCTACCAAGCCGAATGATGACGACTTCGATTTCGAAATCGAGGGCGATGAAATCGACAATAAGCCGGAGATTGACGTCGAGGACGATACTCCGCCTGAGGACCGTGGGCGTGAGCCCATGCCTAAGGAGGTTGTCGAAGAACTCGAAGCCGACGAGCTCGAAGAATACTCCGAAAAGGTCAAGATTCGTCTCAAGCAGATGAAGAAGGTCTGGCACGACGAGCGCCGCGAGAAGGAGCGTGAAGCCCGTGAAAAGGCTGAAGCTCTGAGCGCTGCCCAGCGCCTGCTTGAGGAAAACCGCCTGCTGAAGCAGAACCTGTCGCAGGGTGAGCAGACGCTGGTCGGCAGCTTCAAGCAGAACGCTGAGTTCGAGGTTGAGAAGGCCAAGCGCGAATACCGCGAAGCCTACGAGGCCGGTGACGCAGACCGTCTGGTTGATGCGCAGGAGAAGCTGAATGTTGCTTCATACAAGCTGCAGCAGATCAATAATTACCGTCCTACTTTACAGGCTCCCGAACCTGAGGTAGAACAACCGGTACAGCAGGTTCAGGCACCTCGCCTCGATGCTAAGACCGTTGCGTGGCAAGAGCGCAACACGTGGTACGGCACCGACCCCGAGATGACTGCATCAGCTCTTGGGCTTCACCAGAAGCTCATTAACGAACGTGGCCCGCAGTATGCTGGTTCCGACGAATATTGGGACGCCATCGACAAAACGATGCGTCGTCGCTTCCCTGACTACTTCGGGGAAGAAGAAGTGGCTAAGGACAAAGCCCCTTCGCGTGAAGCTAAGCCCCCGGTCGTAGCTCCCGCTTCTCGCAGCCGGTCCCCCAAAAAGATCGTGCTCAAGCAGTCCCAGATCGCAATTGCGAAGAAACTGGGCCTGACTCCCGAGCAGTACGCTCGTGAACTTATGAAGATGGAGAACTAATATGGACCGTGAACTTACTGAAGGACTGGATGAGGCTCTCGGGTCGAATCGTGTTCCTCGCAAAACGCGTGAACAGGCTGAACGTCCTAAGGTTTGGCAGCCCGCTTCGATGCTGCCGGAACCTGATAAGCAGGCAGGGTATGCGTACCGCTGGGTACGTGTCTCCACGCTCGGACAGAACGACGCGCGGAACATCTCCTCGAAACTTCGTGAGGGATGGGAAGCAGTCCGGATTGAAGAGCAGCCCCAGTTCCGCATGCTTGTGGACCCGGATAGCCGCTTCAAGGACAATATCGAAGTCGCAGGTCTGCTGCTGTGCAAGGCCCCGGTGGAAC
Source organism: Actinomycetota bacterium (assembly GCA_017853815.1). Taxonomy (GTDB): domain Bacteria; phylum Actinomycetota; class Actinomycetes; order S36-B12; family UBA5976; genus JAFMIT01. Next base: position 761 of record JAFMIT010000160.1, on the reverse strand, counting down.
TGATGACGCAGCGCAAGGAATACTTTGCGCAGAAGAATCAGGCCCAGATGGAAAGCGTGGACAGCAACTTCATGCGTGAGAGCGACGCTCGTATGCCTCTTTTCCGTGAAAAGCGGTCATCGACGTCATTTGGCAAAGGCAGGTAAGCTAGGAGCTTAACATGGCATATCCTACCGTTTCGGCCCCCTACGGGCTTCTTCCGATCAACCTGATCGGCGGTCAGGTGTTTGCTGGTTCCACCCGCCAGATTCCGATTGCGACCAATTCTTCGACGGCCATCTACTACGGTGACGTTGTGAAGCTGGGCAGCGACGGTACTCTGTCGAAGGACACCGGCACTAACGCTGCGACCCCGGTTGGCGTTTTCCTCGGTTGCACCTACACCGATCCGGTGTACGGCGTAACCTTCCGCCAGTACTACCCGGGCACCACGAACATCACCGACGTCAAGGCTTATGTCCTCGACGACCCGGACGCTCTGTTCAAGGTAGCTGTCGTTTCGAGCGGCGCCACCATCGGCACCGTCACCCGCACTGCGGTCGGCAACAATGCCGTTCTGGTGCAGAACTCGGGCTCGACCATCACTGGTAACTCGCAGGTTGCGATCAGCGCCACCACCAACACCACTTCGACGTGGCCGGTGCGCATCATCGACACCGTTCCTGAAACTTCGCCTGCTGGTAACCCCGGTTCTTACACCGAGGTCATCGTCAAGTGGAATCAGGGCATGCACCAGTACCTCAACCCGACTGGCGTCTAAG
>JAFMIT010000159.1 GCA_017853815.1 Actinomycetota bacterium | reverse complement strand
AGAGCGTCTCACTCGTAATGAGAAGGTCGACGGTTCGATTCCGTCAGGCGGCTCTTGTTGTAAGCACATAAGCGTCGTCGCTCGCGTAGCATTCCCGCACGTGAACAAACCTAAACCGCATTCTGCTGGTCTAGCCGGGCTCACTTTTGGAGCTCTTGGCGTTGTTTTTGGTGACATCGGTACAAGCCCGATTTACGCCCTAAAGGAATCTCTCACGGCAGCGGGCACGACGGTTTACGACATCATGGGTGTGGTGTCGCTGCTCTTCTGGTCGTTGATGATCGTGGTGACTTTGAAGTACCTGGTGTTTGTGCTTCGGGCAGACAACGCGGGCGAGGGCGGCATCTTGGCGCTGTTCTCGCTACTGCCTCGACGTTTTCGCCGTCCCGAGAGCAAACGAGATTTCGGCTTGTTCTTGCTGATGCTGCTTGGCACAGCCTTGCTATTTGGCGATGGATTGATTACGCCGGCCATTTCTGTGCTGTCAGCAACTGAAGGTCTTGGTGCGATTAATCCTGAGTTGGCGTCGTTCTCTGTGCCGCTGACAGTTGTGGTGCTTGCGGTGTTGTTTTCTGTGCAATTCAAAGGCACGCAATCGTTAGGCAACATATTTGGTGGCGTGATTCTCGTCTGGTTTTTGACGATTGGAACGCTTGGTCTGGTTGCTAGCCTGGAACGACCTGAAGTCTTTCAGGCGCTTTCGCCAATGTATGCCATCGAGTATGTCGCCAAGGATGGATGGCATACCTTGATCATCATGGCGTCCGTCATTCTTGCGGTGACTGGTGCTGAGGCGCTGTATGCCGATCTGGGTCACTTTGGAAAGCGTCCGATTCGTTTGGGTTGGTTTGCGATTGTGGCACCGAGCTTGGTCCTGTGCTACTTGGGCCAGGCAGCAAAGATGCTCGAAAACCCAGAAAATGTTGAGAGCTTGTTCTTCAGCCTCGCACCAAATCAGGTGCTGAAGACGCTTTTGGTGGTGATTGCGACGCTAGCGACAGTAGTCGCGTCGCAGGCGCTGATTACGGGTGTCGCATCACTGGCGCGTCAAGCATCACAGCTTGGTTTGTTCCCACGCTTGCGCGTGATTCACACGAGCGAAGATCATCGCGGGCAAATTTATGTTCCGGCCATCAACGCAGTCTTGGGCATTGGTTCGATTTTCCTGGTTCTCAACTTCCGCACATCATCTGCAATGGCACACGCGTATTCGTTCGCTATTGCCGGCACGATGCTTGTGACAACCATTGCGTTCGGCATCGTTGCTCGAACGAAGTGGAACTGGAGTCGCCCCGCGGTGGCGCTGTTTGTGATGGTGTTTGGCGCGTTTGATCTGGCCTTCTTCTTGGCGACTGTGACCAAGGTGATTCACGGTGCGTGGGTGCCGCTGCTGATTGCTGTCGGCGCTTCGTACTTGATGTGGGTGTGGCGCAAGGGCCAGGTCGCTCTGAGTCACGCGCTCAAGCGCGATCGCCATGACTGGCAATGGCTGCATGATGGTGTGTCTGGTGGTGAGGTTGTTGAGACGGAGTCTCTCGGCATCTTCCTTTCGTCTGACGCAACTTCCGTCCCTCAGGCGGCGGTCTCGCAGGTGCAGAATTTGCAAGCGATTCCGCACCGCATCATTGTGGTGTCGGTAGTAACGGAAGATGTGCCGTACTCAGAGACCAAGCCTGTTGTCACCAAGCTAGATCACAAAGTGACGCGTGTTGAAATCTTTACTGGCTACATGGAGAGCCCAGATGTGCCAAGGTCTCTCCGCGAGGTGCTGTTGTCGCGCGAAGATGAGATTGCTGCGACCTATTACTTATCCGACCGAAAATTCGTTAATGGTGGTGCTGGCGAGCTCAGCGGTACCTCTGAGCAAGTGTTTGCATTCTTGCATCGCAATTCCGCGACGGCGTCGCAGTACTTCGGCCTGCCGGAAGATCGGGTCATCATTCTGACCGTCCAGATGGACCTCTGAGGGCTGATTCCCGCGGCAATGCATTAAACATTCTGTAGGCAGTTATGCTCGTCATACCTACTGAGGAGCGATATGACACTGCTGATGACACACTTTTATCCAGGTGGAACGGCAGAGCAGTACGCAGTAGTGCTCGATGCAGTGCATGCAGATGGCGACCTGCCTCCTGGCCAGTTTGTGAGCGCCGCCGGACCGACAGAGGGCGGCTGGTTGATTAGCGCTATCTGGGAATCACGCGAAGCGCTTGATGTGTTCGTTTCGGGGACGCTCATGCCTGCTCTGGCAGGAGTTTCTGGTGGTTTTGCGTCCGCACCGCAAGAACGAATTGCTGAGTGCACGTACTACCAAACAATCTAACTGAGGTTGCAAGGATTCTTCAATGATTCAATCTGTTCGCGAAGCGCACGAAGAGCTCTACCGCGCACTAAACGTATTGTTGACGGGTGATGCGGCCCCCGTTGTGGCGCTGTGGTCAGAAGCGGATGACGTGACGTATGCGGGACCGTTCGGTGGCTTCTTTGTCAGTAACGCGGCAGTCACTGATGCGTTTCGAGAGTCCGCTGCGTTGAATCTGCGTGGACGAATCGATGTAAGTGACGTGCAGTTCGTCGAGACTGCGGACATGGGCTACAGCGTGTGTACAGAACACGGCATTGACCATGTGATTGATGGCCAGCTTGTGAGTCTCACCCACCGCGCTACCAACATCTTCCGCCGCGAAGAGTCTGGTTGGCGAATGGTGCACCACCACACGGATCTTTCAGCGCCAGCTGATTCGGCTCAGTGAGCTTTTGTAATCCAGTTTTGCCAGTCGTCTGAAAAGTGGGCGAGCGCTGGCAACAGTTCGGTGCGAGCAAGGTCGTTTGATTTCGCTTTGAACGCCATCGCGATGGTCACGTGGTGATCTGGGGACTCAATGATGTCGATGGTCCCACCCGCGCTCGCGTCACCAGGTTCGATAATTCTCAGGTAGGTGCCGGGACGACCGGCTGCGGTGAAGTCTTTGACCAGGTGGGGAAGATCCCAAAACCCTGCAAAAACTCTGCACGGGATGCGTGGCTCTGATACTTCAAGGATGGCGTCGCCGACGCGCAGCTTGGTTCCGATGGTCAGTGCATTGAGGTTGATGCCTAAAGTGGTCAGATTCTCGCCGAAAGCGCCGGGCGCGATGGAACGGTCGAGTTGTTGTTCCCACCACTGCGCGTCTTCTTGGGCATAGGCGTACACGGCCTTATGCGGGCCACCGTGATGCTTTCGATCGACGACCGTGTCTCCAGCTACGTGGTTGTCGGCCAACCGCACCGGATGTTCTACGGGCCGCTTGTCGATGCCGCTTCGGCCTTCGCTGCCTGTCCAGGCACCAGTGACGGCGACTGCGGCGATGTTGACAGAGACAAGGTTCGGCATG
>JAFMIT010000158.1 GCA_017853815.1 Actinomycetota bacterium | reverse complement strand
AAGTATCTCTTCTCGATGGGCCACAAAAAGCAGGCTCGGCTGTCGGCGTCTCACTTTGCACTGTTCTGCGTAGTCCAAAGCCGAGAGGATTGTCTTGCCAGTTCCCGTTGCGGCGACAACAAGATTCTTATGCCGCCCATGATGCTGCCGAGACGTGGCCAGATCTTCGAGCATCTGTTTTTGGTGTTGTCGTGGTTCAACATCGATTGTGAACTGAAGGGCATCACCAAAATCTTTGCCACCGCGAGCACGAGCGGCAGCTCGATCAAACCTTTCACGATCTGATTCCGAGTCAGCGTCAAATGGCTTGAACGCGGCGTTGTTCCAGTATGCCTCAAACGTATTCACCAGCTTTGTGAAAAGACTCTCATCGGCAATCTGCGAGAGTCGCACGTTCCACTCTCGACCTTTCAGCAATGCCTGCGTTGAGACGTTTGAACTACCCAAGTAGGCGGTGGAGTGGCCGCTGCGGCGGTGCAAGATCCAGACTTTTGCGTGAAGTCGTTCTTGGTCTCCGTCGTAGTCCACGCGAATTTCAGCCCCAAATTCCCTCGCTAGGGTCTCAAGGGCCCGACGTTCTGTGATGCCAACGTACGTGGTCGTTATGAGCCTGATTCGAACTCCGCGAAAGGCCAGTTCCGCTAACGCCTTTCGTAAAGTTGCGACCCCGCTTACTTTCACAAATGAGACGAGCACGTCGACAGCATCTGCAGACTGAAGTTCTCGAAGAAGTTCGTATGACATCGACAGTTGACTCCGCTGATTCGTCACGAGAGCCTGCCGATTCAGCGGGGTATGCGGCCGGCTGGGTGGCTCCGACAATGCTTCCGCGGGCGTAAGTGAAAGCAGTGCTTGTGCGGGAACCGAAGCGCGAACTTCAGAATTTGCCGCCGTGAGAACCCGATTTACGACCTCAGAAACCTGCGCGGCTGTTTTAGCCTCATCAAGTTTGTTGCTCAGCTGCTCGATTAGGAGACTTAGCGCTGCACCGCGCACGAGCGCAATCGAAGACTCTGCGTGAGGGTCTGTGGACTCAGCTCTGAGTCCATGCCAGGAAGCGTCCAGGCCCTCGGTCACAAGCCGCTCGTACAGGCCGGCTGGCAGCAGTTCGCCTTCGCCGCCTGGTAGTCGTGGATTCATGGGCCCTCCCGTTGGTCGGCGCAGCTTGGCAGCTGGGAGATCCCGGATCAAGCCCTCACGCTTTTGCCCCAAACCCCCTCAAGGTGGCAGACTCCGCCCGCTAACCGGTTCCCGGCTGCCGTTCTCGTGAGGGAAGGGGAGTGCCGACCCGGCCAGGTCCAACTAGAAGGAGTCGCCGTGAAGGCAGACATTCACCCAAACTACGTTGAGACGACGGTTACGTGCAGCTGCGGCAACACGTTCCAGACTCGCTCAACCGCCAAGAATGGCGTCATTAACGCTGACGTGTGCAGCTCATGCCACCCGTTCTACACCGGCAAGCAGAAGATCCTCGATACGGGCGGTCGCGTTGCCAAGTTCGAAAAGCGTTTCGGCGGCAAGGCAGCCAACTAGCTACTTCATTCGGGCGTCTGTTCTGCAGTTTTGTGCTGCAGACGGCGCCCGTTTGGCTATTTAGGCGAAATTTTCTCTATATATAAGGACTGTCATGTTTGAGGCTTGTGTAGCGCTCGAAGCGGAATATGTAGCCGCCGAAGAGAAGCTCGCTGATCCCGCAATTCACGCTGATCAGAATGCGGCGCGAAAGCTGGGCAAGCGCCATGCTGAGTTGCGTCCGATTGTGGAGACGTACCGCAAGTGGCGGGCAATGGGCGAAGACATTGAAGCTGCGCAGGAGTTGGCTGCTGTTGATGCTGACTTTGCTGATGAAGTTGAGCGGCTTAAAGGCGAGCTGGTTGAGCTGACCGCCAAGATGACTGACTTGTTGTTGCCGCGTGATCCGCTGGCGGGGTCAGATGTGATTCTTGAAGTCAAGGGTGGCGAAGGCGGCGCTGAGTCGGCGTTGTTTGCTGGTGACTTGATGCGCATGTATTTGCGTTGGGCTGAAAAGCGCGGTTGGAAGACAGAGATTTTGGACGCTGAAGAGTCCGATCTCGGTGGCTACAAAGACGTGAGCATTGCTGTGAAGTCCAAGGGCATTCCAGAGCCAGGGCAATCTCCATATGACTTGTTGCAGTTTGAAGGCGGCGTGCATCGTGTGCAGCGCGTGCCAGTGACAGAGAGCCAGGGACGCATTCACACGAGTGCTGCGGGTGTGCTGGTGCTGCCAGAAACTGAAGATGTCGAAATTGAAATTCGTGATCAAGACTTGCGTATTGATGTGTATCGCTCATCTGGTCCTGGTGGTCAGTCAGTGAACACGACTGACTCGGCTGTGCGCATTACGCACTTGCCGACGGGTGTTGTGGTGTCATGCCAGAATGAGAAGTCGCAGCTGCAAAATAAGGAATCAGCAATGCGCATTTTGCGTGCGCGGTTGATTGCGCACGAAGAAGAAAAGCGTGATGCCGAGGCATCGGCCAATCGCAAGTCGCAGGTGCGCACAGTGGACCGCTCGGAGCGCATTCGCACGTATAACTTCCCGGAGAATCGCATTAGCGATCACCGTGTTAATTACAAGGCACACAATCTTGATGCTGTGCTGAATGGCGATCTTGATGCTGTGGTCGAAGCGTTAATTGAAGCGGACAAGTTGTCTCGTCTGGCTGAGGCCGGCGGAAAGACCGAATAACTGTGGCGTCGTCGGCCGTGCGTGACTTGCTGGCTAGTGCAGCTGCGCGGTTTGAGGCAGTGGGCATTGAGACTCCGCGAGTCGATGCTGAGTTGCTGTTGTGTGAAGCGTTGGGGATTTCGCGCGGGCAGTTGTTGTTGATTGAAAATGTGAGCGACGAGCAGCGGGCGGCGTTTGAGGCGTTTGTGCTCAAGCGCGAGCAGCGCATGCCGTTGCAGCATGTGGTGGGTCGCGCCGCGTTTCGACGCATTGAGGTCGAAATTGGTCCAGGTGTGCTGACTCCGCGGCCTGAGACTGAGTTGTTGGTTGATGCTGCGCTGAAGCATGTGGCGTCGCGACGTGGTGCTGGCCAACGCGTGCAGATTGTTGATTTGTGCAGTGGCTCGGCGGCCATGACGGTGTCTTTGGCAATTGAGGCTGGAGATGCCGATGTTGTGGGACTTGAGTTTGTTGAACCGGCATATGAGTGGGGTCGACGCACGGGTGAATCGTTTGCGGTAGCGATTGCGGCTGCTGGCTCGACTCTCGATTTGCGGCGAGGTGATGTGGTCGGGTGCGAGGCGCGCGAGCTCGCAGATCTCGTAGGCCGTGTCGATGTGGTGGTGTCGAATCCGCCGTATATCCCGACGTGGGCAGTGCCGCGCGATCCTGAGGTCCATCTGCATGAACC
>JAFMIT010000157.1 GCA_017853815.1 Actinomycetota bacterium | reverse complement strand
AGAGCCGCCTGACGGAATCGAACCGTCGACCTTCTCATTACGAGTGAGACGCTCTACCGACTGAGCTAAGGCGGCCTGTGCCAGAGGCACGGCGGGAGTTTAACTTAGGCTCAAGAGGCGCTTAACCAGGCCAAAGAAAGGCCCGCTCAGGCCTCCAATGTGAGGTCAGAGCGGGCCATTGCGCTATCAGCTACGTGGCCAGGCCAGTTTGATGATGTCGGCTGGGACTTCATCAACAAGTTCGCGCGTTCGCGACGCGGTAAAGACCACTTGGCCAAGCCAGTACATGCGTTCTCCGATCACTTCACCGGTGTTGGCATCCAAAATGAATTGTTTGCCCTTCAGGCCGCCATCACCGATGATCTTCCCAAGGAAGTCGTAGGCGCCGAGCAATTCGGCGTGCTGAATTCCTACACCGACACGACCGTCTGAGGTCGAAACGTCAGTCGAGATTTCTACACCAGGGATTGTCGCGATAACGCGCAGCAGGATCGCCTGCAGTTCTGAATCGGCTTGACCGGCTTTGAGAAAGTCCATTGCGTAGGTGAAAGCAGATCCGTCTGTGGTGCTGCCGTGACCCTCGGTGTCTCGATAAAGCTTGGCCCGCAGTGCTTCGACATCGCGAGGCAGCGCCGAGATGAACGCAGGTGTGGGCTCTTGCCATGACCCTTGGCCTTTGCCTAAAGAATGCCGGTACCAGGAATCTTCTTGCGGTACGCGTTCCTCAAGAATGCCGATGTAACTCGCGCCTTCACCGAAGGCTGGTGAGTACACAATGTGTGTGGATCGACGTTCGCTCTCATTCTCAAAAGCTGCCTGCCACTGTTGGATTGTCACTTTCCAGTATTGACCCTCACGTGGCGTTAAGCCGCTTGGAATTGTGTCTGCTGTGTGCAACAGGAAGTCTGCGGCAGCCTGTGAGATAGGTGGCTGAAGCCCAAACTTGATGACAGGTGAAAGTGCAATTGCGGCCGCAATGCTTGCGGCGAGAGCGATTCTGCGACCGCGGCGGCGGCGCAGTGGTGTGACGTTTGAAGACGTGGCCGTAGTGCGCGCAACAAAGTCTGTGATGGCGTATTCATCTAGCACTGCGACGCTGCCGGCCGGATCGCCCGCGCGAAGCTGTTCGCGCAAATCTTGGTTGTTCATTAATTCTCCTCAACTAGCTGTGGCACGGCTCGCAATGGCGGGCGCGCGTCGTACAGGTAGGCAGCGCAACGTTTGCGTGCCCGGTGGAGACGTACTCGTGCGGTGGCGGGTGAGCAGTCGAGTACGACAGCAATTTCTGAAATCTCGAGTTGTTCCCATGCCCAAAGTCGCAAGATTTCTGCATCTGGATTGGAGAGTTGAGATAGCGCCACACTGATGAGATGTTGCGCGTCGAGATCTGCAGCAAGCGAATCTGTTGGGTCGTTGCTCGTGGTGGTTATCAAAATCTTGGCGCGCTCTTCACGACCTTGTCGTCGACTCGCGCTTCGATGTTGATGCAGCAGATGATTCGCAGCAGTTCGATAGAGCCAGGGCAATGCGTCCGCTGGAACTCGATCGCGGCACTTCCACGCTGTCTCAAAAACTTCCGAGACGATGTCATCCGCCTCATCTGGTGATCGGCGAAGTGCGTAGGCGCGAATCTTGGAGTGATGCTCCCGAAACAACGCCTCAAACCAGGCCTCGTCGCGGTTGCCCCCGTCGGTGTTTGTCTTCACACTCACTCATTCCCTGAGAAGAGCAAGGTGTTACAGATCATCCTCAGAGCGCGATTTCTGTGCCTGTGAGGCTCGATAGAGCGGCGAGAACGCCTTTCACAGTCCAGTCCTCGGGCGTCGGCTCTTCGAGATGCTCGATGCCTTCAGCGTTGAGGTACGCGCGGAGTTTCGGTGGCAGTTTGCCATCGACGGTGGCCGGGTGGCCGAGGTCGAGCCAGCGCCAATTCGACTGAGGATCAATGACCATGACGAGGTCGCTGTGCATCACGTCGTAGGTGCTCTGCTCGCCCGTCTGCCAGTCTTTCGGAAACTCGGCTTTTTGTTCATCGGTGTAGTCCATGCGCTCGGGCAGCACCCCAAAAAAGTCCCACAGAATCATGAGGTTTTCTTCGGTGCTCGAAGCCAACGTCCAGTTGTTTGCGCCGAACAATGCCTGATAGGCCGCTAGACGCTGAGCGGTGTCGCGTTGTGGGTCCACCGTAATTTCAACGACGGCAATCTTGTCGGACAAGCCGGCCGCTTCGACTTTGTCTGCAATCACACGCATGTTTGCGGTGGTCATTGGGCAGACTTCTTGGCACGAGGTGAGGAAGTTGGCGATAACGATGTACTTGCCTTTGAGTCCACCCAAGGTGAACTCGTCACCGTTCTGATCAAAAAACTTCAGTCCCAAAACTTCGTTTGAGATCGGTGACGTGAGATACGTGCCACCTTCTGGCGCCGCGGTCGCATCGTTGAGCGAAGACTCGTCAGGCTTTGGAGCAGAACCATGATCATGCGCCGACTGCGTGGTGCAGGCCGCAAGAGCGAAGCAGCTCAAGAAGATCGCAGCGAGACTTAATGCACGACGAAACACAAAGTGTCCTTACTTCACGCGCTTGTACGAGTTGTAGCCACCGCGTGACTCGACATCAGGAACCAAAGCGCGGAACTCACCTGGCTGCAGAGTCACGGTCACCATGCTGGTGTAGATGGGGACGCGGAAGTTCGGGTCAAGTGCATCAATGAACTCAAAAGTGTTCATCAGTTTTGAGTTTGCGATAAGCACTGTCTCAGTCACCACGTCGTGCGTCGGATTCGTCAGCACGACCACGGTGTCTTCAATCCGATCCGTGTAGCGCTCAAAACCGAACAAAGCGTTGGCCTCGACAGAGCGGAAGTCACCGACGCGAAGTGCGCGATGGTTGCGACGGAGCTGAATGAGCTGCTTTGTCCATTGCAAGCTGACGTTCTGTTCGTTAACCCAATCCCAGCGCATCGGTGCGCGCATCTCGGGGTCGTCACCGCCATCCATACCCAGCTCGGTGCCGTAGTAGAGGTTCGGCGATCCCGGAAGAGTGAACTGCAAAAGCTGCGCGAGACGTCGGCGCTGCGGATCAGCGACAGTGTTGGCGAGGCGAGGAGTGTCGTGGTTGTCGAGGTAAATCCACGACATGAGCATGTGCTCGTAATCCGCATCGCTGTACATGCGCTCGATCATGCGGCGTGCGTGTTGTGTGTCGATGTCGCCGTTCATGAGACCGAGCAGAATGTTTTTCATGGTGAAGTGCATGATGCCGTCGACGGCAGGGAACCACTCTTTGGGGTAGTTGGCGATTTCGCCGACAACAAGCGATCCAGGCTTTTCGCGATGTGCGGCCTCAGTGAGTTCCGTGAGCCACTTCATGCCGATGTCCAT
>JAFMIT010000156.1 GCA_017853815.1 Actinomycetota bacterium | reverse complement strand
GCAAAGCGCGACAAGGCACTAAAGATGATTCGATCAATACCGTGAAGACGGCGAGGCACTTCGCCACCACCCATCGCTGACATCAACACCAGTCGCGTGACGTTGGCCTCGCGCATGGCAGACGTGACCATGGGCAAGTGCACCTGCATAAATGCTCGTTCAGTAAAAGAGCGACTGCCCAACGTTGAGATCACAACATCGCAGCCTTGTAGTGCCTTAGCGAAGCGATCGCTTTGGTTCAGTTCACCTGCCATGACCGTGAGACCCGACCGCGCCTCAAGTGCCTCGGGACGTCGGACGTACGCAATCACCTCGTGACCACGGGCAAGTGCTTCGGTCACCACCAGTTGACCGGTTGGACCCGTCGCTCCAACAACTGCAATTTTGCTCATTAGCGCTCCACTTCTCTCGAGAAGTGTAGGCGCGAGACTTTAAAACTCCAGTGGCGTGGAGGCGTTGGGTCGCGGGCCTGCAGTCAGGTAACACTCGAGTGTCCACCAGCGAGCCATTGGCAAGGATTCAACCGTCGTTCGAGCCTCAGCTTCGTCATCAGCGAACACTTCGATGAACACCCGACCACTCGGTGGTGCAATGTGGATGGCACCCACTCGGTTCTCAGATTTAAGAACCTGCACTCGTGCGATTTCTTCAGCGAGAACAGTGTTCATCTGTGGCAAATCTGTATCCGGGTTGAACGATGCAACAACCATAAAAGTGCTCATGAATGATTCTTTATTGAGCCCGGTAGTCCATGCACCACGAGTTCAGAAAGCTCTAGCCGTTGGCGTGGTGCGGTTTCACGTTGACGTAGTTCTTCACTGAGTTGGTCAGTGGAACCGATCCGCCCGACGGCAATCACGGTTATCAGCTTGGTGCGCTCGTTGAAGCCGAGCGTTGCGTGTAACGAGTCTGGATTGAAGCCGCCCATTTGGTGAACGTGCAAATCCAGCTCTTGCGCTTGTGTCGTGAGCAAGGCTGAGGCAATGCCTGTGTCGTAGTCGGACCACTTACGTTCGCGACCTTCAGCATCCACAGACTCAACGCCCACCACGATAAATGCGGAAGCGCGTGGTGCCCATGATTTGTTGAATCCAACCAACGCCTCCGTGACGGTCCCAAAAAGTTCGTCCTCACGGCGGACCACAGCAAATCGCCATGGTTGGGTGTTGTTTGACGACGGCGCCCATCGGGCTGCCTCAAGCAGCGCCAAGACTTCCTGGTCTGTGATTGATGCCTGGGCATCAAATGATCGTGGACTCCACCGCTTGGCAATCAGCGGATGAATGTCGACGGAGGTTGTCGCGGTCTTGGTCATGCTGCACCTAATTCGCCACGGTGCTGGTGCGAGTCAACCGCAGCCAGACCAAACCGGTGATGACGTGCATCGCACCGAGCGCTGCGCCCGTTGCGAGTTCTTGGCTAGCGATGAATCCGCCTGGCGCGCTGATCACGGCGAAAACTAAGCCGCCGATGGGAAGCAGTGACTGCAGGCGTGGCACACGATTGAAAAGGAGGGTGCCGATGAGCATTGGGAAAATGCTTGCGGCCGCAACAGGAGCAATGCCGACAGGCTGTGGTCCGCCTACTTCCCAGCTTGCATTCGCCGCGCTTGCGATTGCGAAAGTGAGAAGGTTGCCGACAAGTGCGGCGCCGGCAGCAATTCCTGCCTGATTCCAACTGATGGTTGCTTTGCTCATTACTAGAAATCTCCAATTATTGACTGACTAAACTATCTGAACGTAACTCATTTAGTTGATTGAGTCAACTATTGACTTGGTTCTATGCTGAAGCCATGACGTCAGCTCATCGCATGCCAGACAAGATTCAACACTTGTCGACCTTGTTGATTCAGGCTGGCGAACTCGGAAAAGACCTTTTTGGCGAGGCCGCAGCGTCGATGAACTTGCCGGTTCCGGTAGCGCGAGCAATTCTTTTGTTGGATGAACCAGCACCGATGGCACACCTCGCAGACAACCTGACGTGCGACCGCTCGTATGTCACGAGTATCACCGACCAACTCGAAGAGCTGGGACTGGTCACTCGCGAAACGGGCGCAGATCGACGGGTTAAGTTGTTGACTCTTACCGACAAAGGCAAGAAGACGCGCGACAAACTCTCAAAGCTCGTGAACGAAAAAAGTTTGGTATCTCGCAAGCTCAGCGAGTCTGAACGAACGACACTCGAACGGCTTATGAAACGGCTTCTTGAAGACTGATTCCCAGGTAAACGGAGTCACCATCTTTTGCGATTTCGGTGAAGCCGAGCTTGGCGTAAAACTTGTGCGCTCTGAAGTTCACGGCGCTCACATCGAGATACATTCCTGATACCCCAGTGGCTTTGAGCGCATCCATCATGGTCGTCATCATGCGTAGGCCCCAGCCGGCACCTTGGGCTTCTGGCAAGAGGTCGATGTGGCCGTGCGCGGGGTAGCGACGTGACACATCGAGCGGCGCTGGTACGGGTTTCGCGAGGAATGCCAAGCACTCTCGGTCTTCGTTGGTGACAGCTTCTATGTTTTCGTATTTTGCGCGAATCCGCGGCCACCAGATGTCCTGAAGTTGGCTTTCGAACGTCGCTGTATCCGGACAACCGAGGACGTAACCGACCACCTTGGCTTGGTCGTTCTCGAGAACCCACCCAAACTCGAGACAGAACTCAAAGTAGGGGGCAACAAAAATGTCGCTGAGAATCTCAGGCAGGCTGAAGAGGTGATGGGCGTCGGCGCCCGAATCGCCCGTGCCGAGACACACTTCCCGGCAGGCGGGAAGATCCGACAGCTGCGCACGACGAATTCTCACGTGTTGATTGTGCCGTGAAGCCGCTGCAATGTCTGTCTTTTCTGAGTAAACATCAGATTGGTCTAAATCAGGGTCTAGGCGAATGTCCTTTTTACGGCTTAGATAAGGGGAGATTCTCGAAACTTTCGCTGCCGCTCGAAAATTGGTCTAACAACATTTGTGAACATGCTTAACAAACTTTTGGCAAGCAGTTAGTTTGAGAATGAGAGGAGAGCCCGTGACCAGACTCAGTGAAGCTGACATTCGCAGCAAGCTTGAAGATTTGGTGAGCAGCGGGCACTCAGGGCAGCGATTGCCTAGTGAACGAGCACTAGCGGAGCATCTCGGCGTCGCCCGCATGACCTTGCGTCGCTTCATTGAAGGCTTCATTCGCGACGGACGACTCGAACGTCGCCAAGGGTCGGGTACCTATATCCGCAGACCCATGATTGCGAGCCGAATGCAACTCGCGTCGTTCACCGACGAAATGGTGGCGCGGGGACTTGTGCCGTCAAGCATTGTTGTCGAAAACGGCACCATAGAAATCCAGTCAGCACATGCGAAGGCCCTTAGTGTGCCGGTCGGTTCAAAAGCGCAGCGAGTGACGCGCGTTCGATGTGGAGACGGTGAACCGATAGC
>JAFMIT010000155.1 GCA_017853815.1 Actinomycetota bacterium | reverse complement strand
TGGGTCAGTTCGACTTCGGCAGTGAAGCGCCAGCGAACGCCGTCGTATTGATCGACAGCTTTGAGTTCGCTGACGGTAGGTTCGACGATGCGGTCGTTGCTGTCGGCGCGACCGTGGACGAGTTGCACTGCAACTTCGTCAGGGCTGAGGCCGTTGAGTGCAACGTAGGCATTGACGGTGATGACTTCGCCGCGCTGCGGTGCTGCCGAAATGTTTTGGGCTTCGATGTGCTCGACAGAGACTCCCGACCACGCGTTGCGCACGCGTGACTTCCAGACGGCGAGTTCCTTGGCGAGGCGGGCGTCGTCAGCATTGACCTGGCGCGATGCGACTGCGGCAGGTGTGTAGAGCTGATTGACGTAGTCCTGCACCATGCGGGTGGCGAGCACCTTCGGTCCGAGGGTTGCGAGAGTGTGCTTGACGAGTTCAAGCCAACGAACTGGAATGTTCTTGGAGTCGCGGTCGTAGTAGATCGCGGCCACATTCTTTTCGATGAGCTTGTAGAGCGCGGCGGCTTCGATGTCGTCGCGGCGATCTGCATCCATGACGCCGTCGGCGGTTGGGATCGCCCAGCCGTTCTTGCCGTCGAACCATTCGTCCCACCAACCGTCGAGGATGGAGAGATTGAGTGCGCCGTTAAGGGCGGCCTTCATGCCAGAGGTGCCACATGCTTCGAGTGGACGCAGTGGGTTGTTGAGCCAGACGTCACAGCCTGGATACATCCACGATGCAAGGCCCATGTCGTAGTCAGGCAAGAAGACAATGCGGTGACGAACTTCTGGGTCGTCTGAGAAACGCACCAGAGTTTGGATGAACTTCTTGCCGCCTTCGTCAGCGGGATGTGACTTGCCAGCGATGACGAGCTGCACAGGGCGTTCAGGATCAAGCAAGAGTGCCTTGAGCTTTGCCGGATCGCTCAGCATGAGTGTGAGTCGCTTGTACGAAGGCACGCGGCGAGCGAAACCGATGGTCAAGATATCTGGATCAAAGACGTCGCTGATCCAATCAAGTTCCGCAGGTGACGCACCACGATTAATCCACGACGCATAGAGACGTTCGCGCACGTTCTTGATGAGGCGTTCGCGCAATGCGCGCTTGACGGCCCAGAAAGTAGCGTCGTCAGTGTTGGCGATTGCTTGCCACCCTTCAGGACCATCGGTGCTGATGCCCTTGGCGAGTGCAAGAACTTCAGGGGCTACCCATGTGCCGGCGTGAACACCGTTGGTGACTGAAGAGATAGGAACTTCGTCTTGGTCGAAGGCAGGCCAAAGTCCGCCGAACATGCCGCGGCTGACATCACCATGGAGAAGTGAGACACCGTTGGCGCGAGCGCCGAGGCGCAGACCAAAGACGGCCATGTTGAAAACAGCAGGATCTCCGCCAGGGAAATCTTCGGTGCCGAGAGCGAGAATGCGATCGACTGGAACGCCATCAGCGGCGTTGTCGCCACCGAAGAAACGTTCGATGAGACCTTTGTCGAAGCGGTCGATACCTGCAGGTACTGGGGTGTGCGTCGTGAACACGGTGCCAGAGCGGACAGCTTCGAGTGCCGAGTCGAAATCAAAGCCCATGGTGGTGAGCTCGCGAATGCGCTCGACGCCGAGGAAACCGGCATGACCTTCGTTGCAGTGATACACCTCTGGATGTGGTGCGCCGGTGAGACGTGACCAGACGCGCAGCGCGCGCACGCCGCCCACGCCGAGCAAGACTTCTTGCAAGAGGCGGTGATCGTGGCCGCCGCCGTAGAGGCGATCGGTCACATTGCGCTCTGGTTCTGCGTTGTCCTCGACGTTCGAGTCGAGCAAGAGCAATGGAACGCGGCCGATGTGTGCGACCCAGATGTGTGCGACGAGGCGACGACCGCCAGGCAGACCGATGATGACACGTGCAGGAGCACCGTCGGCTTCGCGCAGTAGTGCGAGTGGCAAGGCGTCTGGATCGGTGACGGGGTAGGTCTCTTCTTGCCAGCCGTCGCGAGACAGTGACTGGCGGAAGTAACCAGCGCGGTAGAAGAGGCCGACGCCGACGAGTGGCAAGCCCAAGTCAGACGCGGCTTTGAGGTGATCGCCAGCGAGAATGCCGAGACCGCCGGAGTATTGCGGTAGCTGTGTGGCGATACCGAACTCAGCAGAGAAGTAGCCGATTGCTTTAGGCGCGCGGTCACCGAGAGTGCGGTACCACGAGTCGCCAGTGAGATAGCTGTGCAGGTCGGCGCGAGCGGCGTCGACGCGGCTGACAAAAGCGGAGTTGGTCGCGAGTTCTGTCAGTCGAGCTGACGGAACTTCGGACAGCATTCGCATCGGGTCGCCATTGACTGATTCGAAGAGGCTTGGGTCGATCTCGCGGAAAAGTTCTCGCGTCTTTGAGTCCCAAGACCAGCGAAGGTTGCCTGCCAATTCGCCGAGACCGGCGAGTGGCTGAGGCAGAACAGTGCGGACATTAAATCGTCTAATTGCTCTCACGATGTCTAGGTTACGCGATGCCCATTGCCCAACGGGCGAGACCCCATTTCACGATGCGAGACGGCACGTGTGGCTTGGGCTCAGCCTCGGCCCTTGCGTGAAACCTTTACGCAATAGTGACCCGTTAATGCCAGATTTGCCCCCTGATTGTGCGGAGCCAGCAAGGCAAGCGACTACCGTCCGCACGTGGCAAAAATCATTAACAATTCAGACATTCCTGCTGACCGCGCTCCCCTGCCTGAGAGCACGATGGGTCCCGTCGGTCGATTCCCAATTTTTGATGTGTGGCCAGTGGTCGATTTCGGTCGCCGCCCCGCCAAAGGTGCTGAGAACGAGCGCATTCGGGTGCAGTGCACGTCGACGCGCGAAGGACACGACTCGCTCGGTGTGACGGTGGTGCTGACCGACCCTCAAGGCGTCGAGACAGTTCACCGCGCAGAACTCGCGGGCAACGATCGCTACTTCGCAGACATTCGTCCGTCGTCGATGGGTCTGTGGACTTTCCGCATTGAGGCATGGGACGACCCCTGGGGAACATGGCATCACGCAGCTGGCCTCAAAGTGCCTGCCGGCGTCGATGTTGAGTTGGAACTGCTCGAAGGTTCGCTGCTGCTCCAGCGCGCACTCGACACCGCGCAGGCCAACGCTGAGCCTGCTGTCAAGGACAAGATCAAGCAAGCGATCGTGGCATTACGCGACACGACTCGCAGTGCGACGGAACGTCTCGCCATCGCTTTTGATCCTGCTATCGATCACGCAATGCATGCGACGCCAATTCGCGACCTCATCACGCGGACCCAAGAGTTCCCGATCAAGGTCGAACGTCACCGCGCGTTGTACGGCTCCTGGTACGAGTTCTTCCCACGCTCTGAAGGTGCAACTCTCAAGCCCTACAAGTCAGGCACCTTTAAGACTGCCGCGAAACGTCTCCCTGCGATTGCAGACATGGGATTCCATGTCGTGTACATCCC
>JAFMIT010000154.1 GCA_017853815.1 Actinomycetota bacterium | reverse complement strand
AGGCGCATTTCTCACTCGGCAATTCGCTGCATTCGGCACTTCGAGATTACGCAAAGCCCGTCGGTGAACAGCTCCCGCCCGCGGAACTTCTCAACAAGAATTGGATAACCGCGGGCTACCGTGACGCAGAAATGTCCGAGCAAATCAAGTCTGTCGCCCATGTGTGGCTTGAGCAGTATTTGCTTAATGAGGGCGAACTCGCGCCGATTGGCGTTGAACGCTCAGTCGAATACCCACGAGACGATTACGTCCTGAGTGGTCGCATCGACCGTATTGATCGCCGCATCATCGACGGCCAAGAGCAACTCGTCATTGTCGATTACAAAACTGGCAAAGGTGTGCCGACGGAAGCTGAAGCCCGAGGTTCGCTCGCGCTTGCGTTCTACGCCGTCGCTGCGTGGCGATTGCTCCGCACTCCGTGTTATCGCGTAGAACTTCATCACTTACCGAGTGGCACGCGCGCCGTCGCAACCCACACTCAGGAGTCGTTGACGCGCCAAGGTGCTCGTCTCGACAGTGTTGCTCAAGAAATTCTTGAAGCCCGCGCTGGATACGAAGCTGCGCCAGTCCGCGCCGATGAGTTGTTCGAACCACAACCGAGTGCCATCTGCCGCTGGTGCGATTTTCGAGACTTGTGCCCTGAAGGGCAGCTTCAAGGCGAGGCTGTTGCGCCGTGGCAGGGAGTGCTTGATGTGTTGGCAGAAGCAGAACTTCTCGAAAGTCTCGTCGTCGAACCTCTCGAATAGGCTGACCCCATGCCTCGGATTGTTGCGATTGTGAATCAGAAGGGTGGCGTGGCCAAAACCACCACCACTGCTTCGCTCGGCGCAGCTTTTGCAGAACTTGGTGAGCGCGTATTGCTCGTCGATCTGGATCCGCAGGCGTGCCTGACTTTTTCTCTTGGTGTTGACCCTGAAGATGTTCCGCAATCAATCCATCAGGTTTTGCTCGGAAAAGCTAAAGCTTTTGACACGATGATTGATACCGACGATTTCGTGGATCTCGTGCCTGCAACGATCGAGCTCACGGCCGCCGAGGCGCAACTCATGACCCGGCCAGGTCGCGAATATGTTTTACGTGAAGCGCTGAAGCCGGTTGTTGACGATTACGACTGGGTGCTTCTCGATTGTTCACCGACGCTCGGCATCATCACGCTGAACGCGCTCACCGCGGCCACCGATGTCATCGTGCCGATGCACGGCGAGACGTTGAGCCATCGCGCTCTCGGTCAGCTCCTAGAGACAATCGAAGAAGTCAAGCAATACACCAATCCTGAACTCTCGGTTCTCGGCGTACTGCCGGTGATGTTTGATGGCCACTACGAGCATGAGCGCGCAATCCTCGACGACATCACGCGCACATACGGTTTGCGCGTGTGGGCACCAGTGCCTCGCTCCATTCGATTTGCCGAGGCCCCTGCGCGTGGCCGTTCGATTCTCGCGACCGATCCACAATCGCCGGGCGCGATGGTGTATCGAGAACTTGCACGTTCACTCATCACGACATCGAAGTAGGGCGCATGATTACTCTTGAAAGAATGCTCAAACACATGGCGTGGGCGAATCAGCACGTCCTGAATTTTCTCGTCGACTTGCCTGACGAAGCGCTTTCGGCACACGTCGTCAATCCAGACTGGAATGTCGCGGAGATTGTTGGACATATTGTCTCGGCGGCGGATCGCTACGGTGTCCGGTTAACGGGCTTCGAGTCGACCGACATTGCGCGACCTTCGAGCATGAACGATGTGCGCGACTTGATTCCACTGACCGAGCGTTTCGACGCGCGACTGCTAGCAGCAGCTGCAGACGAAGATGCCAAGGTTCTGGTGCGCCACAGCGATGGCGATTTTGAGTGCTGGCGCTCAACCATCTTGTCGCAGGCAGTGCATCACGCGACGGAACATCGCGCACAGCTCGCATCGGCTTTAGAAGCGAAAGGCTTCGCCGCCCCAGATCTCGACGACATCGATCTTTGGGCGTTCGAAACTTGTAGTTCTCCGCAATGACCAGTTCTTAGTTGATGTAATCGTATGCTCTGAGCGGACGGATTTTGCGAAGAACTATCAGTGTTGCCAGAATCCCACACAGCAGAGAATTAGCGAGCATGAAACCCAAATACTGTGTTGGTATCACAACAAAGACCCCATAGCCAGGAATTGTCGAAGCAGCTGCTAACAGCATCAGAACGGCAGTCACACCGACCGTCGTCGACGCGATTGCGACTACAAGCATTTGCGAGAACAGAATCCTGCCGATGACAAAACGGCTACTCCCGAGTGCAACTAAAGAAGCTAGGTAGCTACGAGCACTGTTGGCGATGCCGCCCGCGGCAGCGCCAACGAGCAGCACTACAACAGCAATACTCGCACCGAGGTTCAGCAAGAACTTCTCGCCAGCGCTCAGGGCCGACCAACGTGGAGGAGTGTGCAACGTTGAGAGGGGAATTTTGTTGTCGACGAAGGCTGCGCGGATAGCCGTTCGGTTTGCAGTTGTCGCTTCGAAAAGTGCAAATCTAAGCTGCAGAGGTAACCCAGCTTCGCGCATGGCTGACGTAAGCATCACGGCTTGAACTCCGTTTGCCCACGCCCCATCCATTGGAATCACGACCGTCTGGATGGCCGATTTCAACGTCGTTTCGTCATCTTTCGTGATTGAGCGGGTAGAAGAGTCGCCAATGACGAGTCCATCGGACCCGTTGGTACCAATCAATGCGCCACCTGTTTCCAAGAGTTTCGCTTGGTTTGCGCTCAGCTGGGTCTTCAAGACTTTCCGCGCACTAGAAACGCTCGGAATTCCGATAATGCGTCCCCTGCCCTGCCGTCCAGCAAGAACTACCAGGTAGTCGTTGGTCTCAGGCGCCGCTTCATAAATCAAATATGGGGATTGTCCCGTTGCAGCCGCAGCAATGCCTACGGAGTCGCCGAGAGAACTTGGTCTCACTTCAATGAATCCTTGCGGCGATGAGGTGACGAATTCAATCCGATCTTGGTTTTGAGATGTCAGGAACAAACTGACGTTGTAGGAGCTGAAGGCTGTCACTACCGCAATACCGGCGAAAAGAAAGGCGAACGTGTGCTTGGTCTTGAGAGCCAATGCAGAAGCGATGCGCGTCAGTCCGGGCCTCTCACGCAACCGCTCAGCTGCGCGGTTAACTACGCCGTATCCCAAGATACTCGTTATCGCTGCGCAGATGAGAAGCTCTTGAGTGAACGCTTGACCGAACTGCATCCGCGGAAAAGTGATAATGGCGAGTGCCACGCAGAATGCGAGCACTGCCTTTGAGTCCCAGATATTCATCATGCGGCCAATGAGTCGGTCGACAAGCCGACGCGAGCTGCGTACGACGTCTCCTGAGAGCGCCATCGCTGCCACTACCGGGGTCAAGAGCAGTGTGGCGATCGAGGCCGCGATGTAGTTCCAGGTTGGCGCGTAGCCTCCAAACG
>JAFMIT010000032.1 GCA_017853815.1 Actinomycetota bacterium | reverse complement strand
CGTAATGGGTGAGACCCTCAGAGCTTTATTCTGAGGGTCTCACCTTTAGGGACTATTTAGTTGTTAGCAGGCGCGAGTCGCCTTGGCCTTCTTGGCCTTAGGAGCAGCAGCCTTCTTGACCAATGCCTTCTTCCCAAGTGGCTTCTTCGCTACATGCACTTTGCAGACTGCTGGCTTCTTGGTGGGGACCGAAGCAGCCGATGCCGTAGAAGCAGTTCCAGCAAATGCCAGACCTGATACGGCAATCATCACAATCGCTTTCTTTACAGTGTTCATATTTCCTCCTCTCAACTTCAGGCATGGCGAATCTAGAAAGCGCTTTCTTGGAAAACCCTGTGAGCCGAATGTGTGCGCCTCACCAGGACCCTGTGAACTCTCAACCCCAACTGGTACTTCCAGCGAAGCTGCCAGCTGCGCGCCACGTGCCAGTTGCGCGGAGACTCGCGAGTAAGTACCTACAGTGCGCTCTATGTCAAAGACGACTTCGCGGCTGGCCCGCCCCTTGCTCATGATCAACGCGGCTGTTGCCGCTCTTGCGGTAACGGTCTCCTTCAGTTTGATGGCCACCGGCTACTACCTAGACCAAATTGATCCGACGAAGCCCACCCTTCTGGGCAACATCCCAACTGGCAAAGACCAAATCTGGGAACGTTTCTTTGACTGGATCTCGTACTTCACGATTCTCAGCAACATCACCGTCACCGTCGTGACCTTCATGCTGCTGTTTCGCCCAGAACTTTTCACTCGACAAGACCGTATCGGCAATCGTTGGCGGGCGTTGCGCCTCGACAGCCTGTTGATGATCACGATCACCGGCATTGTGTACAACGTTCTTCTCAAAGGCGGCGACAAAGTTGGCTGGGATCTCATCAGCGACACGTTGCAGCATGCACTCAATCCAATCGTCACGGTCGTGGTCTTCTTCATCGTTGGCCCTCGCGGCATGATTGATCTGAAAACCATTGCACGTGCAATGGTCGTCCCGATTGTGTGGGCGGTCGTAGCGCTGCTGCGCGGTCAGGTTATCGGCGCTTACCCGTACTTCTTCCTCGACGTCGCAACCGTCGGCTGGGCGAGTGTGATTACCTTCATTCTTGCCATCATGGTTTTCGCAATTGTGATTGCGTTGATATTCATGGCATATGACAAGGTTGCGTCTAAGCGTCAGAGCGCCTAGCTGATCGCGCGTAACTGATGCTTCGAATCCAATGCCTCACCATCGATTGCGCTGATCCGCAGGCGTTAGCACCTTTCTGGCGCGATGCCTTGGAATGGGTTGTCACGTACGAGGATCACAACGAAGTCGCCCTGGAATCTCCCGTCAATGATGGAAGTGTCCCTTTCCCCGATCTCCTTTTCATTCGAGTGCCAGATTCAAAACTGACGAAGAATCGACTTCATTTAGATCTCCGGCCGGCCGACCAAGCCGCCGAAGTTGCGAGACTAGAAGCTCTCGGTGCACGCAGAGTCAGTATCGGCCAAGAGAACGATCCACACACCACGTGGGTCGTGATGGAAGATCCTGCGGGCAATGAGTTCTGCGTCTTGCGTGCGCTTCCCATTGAGGCAGACACAACCGCTTAGTCCCTCTCGTCCGACCGATAGGGTTCCCGAATGACCACGCGCGCCGCTCGACTCTTGCCACTTGTCGGGGTCATTGCACTAGCTGTTGTCTTGCGACCACCAGTCGCTGCGGTTGGTCCACTGTTGCCAGCAATCGAGAACGCGCTTGGACTGAGTGCCTTCGCCTCGAGCATTTTGACGTCAATCCCAGTTGTCTGTTTTGGCCTGGGCTCGTTTTTTGCTCCGAGACTTGTACAGCGCATCGGACTTGAGTCTGGTGTTGTGGCACTGTCGTTGACGCTCCTCATCGGCATCGTGGTGCGCGTTCAAGGAACCGTGCCGATGCTGTTCTTCGGAAGCGCACTCATTGGCACTGCTATCGCGCTGGGCAACACCCTGCTCCCCGCACTCATCAAACAAGATTTCCCCGATCGCATTGGGGTCATGACCGGCACGTACACCACCGTGATGGTCTCGTTTGCAGCGCTATCTGCCGCAATTGCTGTCCCATTGGCTGGAGCTTCTGGCACAGATTGGCAGGCGTCATTCCTCTGGTGGGCAGCGCCATCAGCCATCGCAGTGCTCGTGTGGTTCCCGCAACTACGTCACCACGCCGCCCGGAAAGGTCGTCACGAGACCAGTCGCATATCAGTGTGGAAGTCGACGCCAGCATGGAGTCTTTCTCTCTTCATGGGTTTCCAATCAATCAGCTTTTACGCCGTGCTGTCGTGGCTGCCCTCATTACTTCAGGATGCTGGCCTCGACGCGACGACTGCCGGTGCCCTCCTCGGCTTCTCGTCGTTTGTCGCAATACCCATGGGCTTGTTCTTGCCGCCAATCATCAAGCGGCCGTATCTGCTACAACGCACCGCTTTAGGCATCAGCATCGTGGCACTCATTGGCACAGTGGGCCTTACGTTTGCCCCCACGAGTGGCACCATCTTGTGGCTGATTCTTTTGGGCATCGGTCAAGGCACCGCTTTCCCACTGGCGCTCAACCTCATCACACTGCGCTCTGCATCTCGTGACATCACCACAAGCGTCAGCGCGATGGCCCAGGGCGTTGGCTACCTTATGGCCGCTGCTGGCACGTACATTGTTGGCGCGTTGAATGCAGTCACTGGAGAATGGAAAGTGCCGATGCTCGCGATGTGCGTGTTTGCGATCATGCAAATCTTCATGTCGTGGTCAGCTGCAAGTTCGCGGATGATCGAGAGCGTCAACCATGGCTAGTAGTGCCGCTCGTCAATCCCGCCTTGCTTTTTGGCTGCTGATTCTTGCGACCGCAGTATGGGGCAGCACGTTTATCGTCGTTCAAGATGGCATCAATGCCATGCCGATGATGATGTTCATGGGTTGGCGATTCGTGATTGCTTTTCTCGTCATGCTCGCCATTCGCCCACGAGCACTACGCATGACAGCGAAAACCTTTCGACAAGGCCTGTTCATCGGCATTGCGCTAGCGTTCGGATATTGGACTCAAACTTTCGGTCTTTACACAACCTCGGCGACCGTTTCTGGATTCATCACTGGAATGTTCGTCGTCATTACTCCGATCCTCGCTGGCTTCATCTACAAAATGAAGATTCCGTACACGGGCTGGCTTGGTGTGGTGCTAGCCACCGTTGGCCTCGCTTTGATCTCACTCAAAGGGTGGAGCTTTGGTGTCGGTGAAAGCTGGACGCTTGTGGGTGCGGCTTTCTTTAGTTTCCAGATTATGTGGCTTTCACGGTGGGCAACACCGGCGACGTCATACTCGATTGCCATCACGCAGGTCGGCACGACGGCAGTCATTTTCTTTGTCGGCGGACTGTTCATCGATGGCTTTGAAGTGCCCCAGGGTCAGGCCGTCTGGACTTCTATTCTCTTCCTCGCTGTCTTCGCATCTGCGCTTGCATTCATCATTCAAACCTGGTCGCAGTCACATATGAACCCAACCAAAGCCGCCATCGTGTTGAGCGCAGAACCAGTTTTTGCTGGGCTTTTCGGAGTGCTCGTAGCAGGTGACGTCATCACCTTGCGCATTGCGCTTGGCGGGCTGCTCATTCTCGGCGCCATGTACCTCGTAGAGCTCGGTCCTCGCCATAACTCAGAAGTGGCCGACGACTTGTCCAAGCCGCATCTCGGCTTCTAGCTGACAGCCGTCCCTCGAAGGACTTCTGCGAAATCGTCCGCGAAAGTCGCGGAAAATGTGTTCGTGATGTGCCCCTGGTCTCGATAAACGAACACGCCATCAATCACCGCAGGGCAAACGCCGTTCGGACAGAACCGAGGTGCAAAATCCAGAACTTGAATTCCTGGTACTGACTTCAAAATCGGCAGGTCGTAACGGGTGAGGCTCGCTTGTGAGATGGGGAAGTCACAGAGCTGTGGATGTTCGGGATCATTCGACACACAACTTGGCATGACATACGGAGCGAATGGCGTATCAGCAATTGCCACCACCCGTGCGCCTGAACCCTTCAAGATCTTCAACATCGTCCGCAAACTCTTTTGCCACAAAGGCTTGGCCTCTTCGACAGAAACTTGGCGGCCATCCTGCACCACCGAAATCGAACCACTCGATCGCGCAGCCCAGAAAATCACCTCGGGATGGCGCGAATACAAGTCTTCAATCACGCGCGCTTTCCACGCCTCACATTCGGTGTAGACCTTGCCACGTGCCGCATCCCAGCGGGCGATGCGCACTGGCGTACAGAAAGTTTTGATGCGCACTTCAAGTCGGTAGTTCTCACGCTTGGCTGCTGCATCAGCTGCCGCCAGCCAATGTGCAGCATGCGAATCGCCGAACAGCACAGCAAGTTTTTTACTCTTCGGATTGCCGTAGACGCACTGTTTCGACTTCACAATCCACTCAGCAGTCGACGTGGACATACAGCCGTCGGCATAAGACTCAGGAACATCGTCAACGGCTTGGGAAGCCAAAGGGCGATAGCTCAGTGCTGGCAGTGACGCTTCGAGATTCGACGCATCGCGAGACATCAACAAACTCGAGGCCAACGTCGAGGATGCCATAAGAGCGATGCCCAGGAGAAAAGTTTTGGAATGAGACTTCTGAAGTTTCTTTGAGAATCGAATGGGGTTCTCTACAACATGCAGAGAAATCACAGCGAGGCACAGCGAGCCAACTGCCACCAACACTTCATCGAACGGCTGAATTGCTGGCCACTTGGCCCGAGCGAGCACCAGAAGCGGCCAGTGCCACAGGTACCACGAGTACGAAACCGCACCAAGCCACTGCAACGGTGGTAGCGCCAAAAGCCGACCGACTGGGTTGTCGTTTCGCCCAGGTGCGCCACCAATCAGAAGGGACGCAGCACCAAGAGTTGGCAACAGAGCAGGCCAACCCGGGTAGGCAGCGCCATTCTTGATGAGCGTTCCCATAGCAATAAGCGAGTAGAAGATGAGTGCCAAGCCCGTCAGCGAGAACAAACTGCGCACCCGCGGCCACAGCCGCTTGAAGTGGTGATTGTTAAGCGCGAGAAGTGCACCTGCACCTAATTGCCACGCACGCGCGGGACTTCCAAAGAAAGCAAGAGGTTGAATCGTGGCCGTCTGATACAACGATAGAGCGAAAGAACCAACAGCGATGACGACGATGATCCATCGCGTGCGACGGGTGTTCTTTGAGAAACCAAGACTCAAGAGAAACAGCGTCGGCCACACGAGATAGAACTGCTCTTCGACACCGAGCGACCAGAAATGAAGCACTGGGCTCGCCGAGACATCGGCGGCTAGGTAATCAAGAGATTGATTCGCATAAAAAATGTTGGCCATATAGAAGGTCGCCGCGCGAATGCCTTCAGCAATCTGGCCGCGGTCAGCCGCCGGCAGCAGCACACTCGACAGCAGCGCAGTGACGACGAGCACCAAGCTCGCGGCCGGCAACAGTCGCAAGATTCGTCTGGCCCAGAAGCCAGGCAACATGCGCCACGATGCCGTATCAATGTCTTTGATCCAGATACTCGTAATCAAGAAGCCAGAGAGCACGAAGAAAATATCTACGCCAATGAAGCCGCCAGGCAGCCAAGCGTTATTGACGTGATAAATCACGACGGAGAGGATGGCTACTGCGCGGATGCCCTCAATGTCTCGCCGCCGCGGACGAGCCTCCAAACTCATGCGCGAATTGTGCCTGAGCCACAATGGGTCAGTGACCAACGCCTCGCAGTCAGCTCGGGAGATTCCCGAAGGTTTTGAACTTCGCACTTACAAGATGCGTAAATCTCGTGTCACCGCTTCGCAGGCGGCGGCTCTTGAGAAATATTCGCACGACTATCTCGTAGGTGATGGCGACTCTATGGTCGATATTCGTGACCTGACACAGTGTTCGACAGTGGTAGTCGAAATTGGTTTCGGTATGGGTGAAGCAACGCTGGCGCTAGCCGAGAGCCAGCGCGACGTCGGTGTACTCGCCGTAGATGTTCATACTCCTGGCATCGGTCGTCTTTTGCACGAGATCGCTGAGCATGGACTGACCAACGTTCGAGTATTCGAAGGAAACGGTGTTGCACTTCTGGAGAATCGCATCCCTGATGGTCACCTCGATGGCCTTCGACTGTTTTTCCCAGATCCATGGCCAAAAGCTCGCCACCACAAACGACGATTCGTCACGACCGAACATATGAATCTTGTCGCACTCAAAGTTCGCGCGGGCGGCTTCTTTCATTTCGCCACTGACTGGCAGGACTACGCCGATCAGGCATTCGAGGTTCTTTCGACTCACCCACGGTGGACACTGCTGCCGCCTGCTCAAGGAGTCGCATTCGCCCAACCGAACGAACGACCACGCACCCGTTTTGAACAACGCGGAATCGATGCAGGACGTCAGATCACAGATCTTGTCGCTGTCCGCAAAACGCTCTAACCAAGAGTCACAAAAACAGCCGCCGCCGACTTGGGGTCTAGCGTGCACGCACCCACTGACGAGCGAACTTCTACAGCCTCGCCCGAAGAGATCACCGTGACCTTCGCGTTCGGAGTCACGCCAGCTGCGAACAACTCATCGAGAACCTCGGACTGGTCCTGAATCGGCTCGGCCAATCGCTGGACCGTGACCTGAATGCTTGCATCCTGGCTGAGCGACAACGCGACTTTCTCAAGACTCAACAAATCCGTACTCGTCGAAAGTGCAACGCCAGGAATGGGGTTGCCAAACGGCGAATGAGTTGGCCGGTTGAGCAGCTCAAGAATGCGCGTCTCAACAAACTCACTCATGACATGCTCCCACCGACATGCTTCCTCGTGCACTTGGCTCATGGGCACCTGAAGCATCTCGACCAACATGCATTCAGCGAGCCGATGACGTCGCATCACCTGTTCAGCAATCTTCCTGCCTGCGTCCGTCAGCTGGAGGTGACGGTCGTCGTGCAGAGTGACGAGTCCATCCCGCTCCATTCGCGAAACCGTCTGCGACACCGTCGGCCCCGATTGTTCTAAGCGCTCAGCAATACGCGCACGCAAAGCCGTGATTCCTTCTTCTTCAAGTTCGAAGATGGTGCGCAAATACATTTCGGTGGTATCGATCAGGTCGCTCACACCCCCATTGTTGCAACACTTGGGATGCTCAATCGCCTCTCGCCACTTAGGCTTTCGATATGCCAACCGTCATGTGGTTCCGGCGCGACTTGCGCGTCAACGACAACCCTGCGCTGAATGCCGCCATTGAGTCTGCGCGGGAAAGTGGTGACGGCACCGTCGCGCTGATGACCATGATTGACTCGGCGCTCTGGCCGACTTGGGGGGCGGCCAAGCAGGCTTATCTCGTCGATTCACTCCAGGAACTAAACGCAAGCTTGGATGGGTACCTCACGGTGTGCCACGGCGATCCACGCGACGAAGTTGTCCGAGTAGCGGTGGCCGCCAACGCAACAGAAGTGCATTGCGCAGCTGACTTCACCACGATTGGGATTGAGCGCGACCGGGAGGTCGGCGAGCTCCTCGCGGCACACGGCATCAAACTCGTCATCACAGGATCGGGTTATGCGGTCGCTCCTGGTCGGGTTCTCAAACCTGATGCGACGCCCTACCGCGTGTACACCCCTTTCTACAAAGGCTGGCTGGCACATGGTTGGAGGGCGGCCGCGCCTTATGTCGGTCCTGCTCAGTGGATTTCGCCGGTGCCATCGGTGCCACTCCCTGCAGTCGCACTCCCTGTTGGCATGCAACGAAGCTTGGCGGGCGAAGCCGAAGCGATGCGGCGCTGGGAAGAATTTCGGTCAAACGGAGTCCGTGACTACAAAGAGTTGCGCGATCGCGCGGACCTCGACGGTACGTCGCGACTGAGCACTCACCTCAAGTGGGGCGAAGTCCACCCGCGCACGCTGCTTCAAGATCTTGGCGACTCCCCCGGCGAAGAGCATTTCCGCAAGGAACTTGCGTGGCGAGAGTTCTACGCAGACGTGCTGTTTCATAACCCGCACACGATTACCGAATATCTCAATCCAGCATTTGCTGAGATGGAATACGACCGCGGTCCGATTGCAGATGCGCGGTTCGAAGCATGGACCCAAGGAAAAACCGGCTACCCGTTTGTTGATGCCGGCATGCGTCAACTTCTCACGGAAGGCTGGATGCACAATCGCGTTCGAATGGTGACCGCATCATTTCTAGTTAAAGATCTTCATCTCGAGTGGCAACAAGGCGCGGCCTGGTTCTTCGAACTTCTTAAGGACGCGGACTACGCGAGCAACCAACATGGATGGCAGTGGACGGCTGGATGTGGCACCGACGCGGCGCCCTATTTCCGCATCTTCAATCCTGTGATGCAGGGGCAGAAGTTCGATCCAGACGGCGAATACGTCCGAAAGTACATTCCAGAGTTGCGCCATATTGAAGGCTCAAAGGTCCACGAACCTTGGTTGCTGCCTGACGGATATGCCCAGGGATACGCCGAACGCATCGTGGATCACCACGTCGAACGCGACGAATCGTTGCGCCGACTTCAGGCCATCAAGCGCGACTAACCGACCACTGCTCAGGGAGACAGTCGCCGAATCGTCCACTGGGTCGCATCAGTCATCGACACGTTCACGCCACCACCGTGGACATACTGAATGCGATCATGCAACCGCGACCGACGACCAGCCCAAAATTCAATGCTCTCTGGAATCACCACGAAGCCACCCCAAGAATCCGGAAGTGGCACTTCGTCTGGATACCGCTCGGCCAGCGATTGCCAGCGCGCATCAAGCTCCTCGCGCGACGCCAACTCTTCAGACTGATGACTGACGCTTGCGCCAATGCGCGAACCATGCGGACGAGTCGCAAAGTACTCAGCGGATTCTTCTCGGCTCACTTTCTCAACCCGCCCGATCACGACAACCTGGCGATACATCGCAAACCAAGGGAACACAAGGCTCGCCTTGGGATTCTCTTGGAGTTCTCGACCCTTGCGAGAGTCATAGTTTGTGTAGAAGACGAAGCCTCGGGCATCGGCTTGTTTCAACAACACATGCCGAGCCGAAGGTTGACCAACCTTGGTCGCCGTGGCAATCACCATGGCATTTGGCTCGGGCAACTTGGCGGCGAGGACATCCTCAAACCACGACTCAAACTGAGCCAGCGGAGCAGGACAAACGTCCGCAATATCGAGGGTCTCCCCTTCGTAATTAACGCGCAATTCGCCATAAGGCGTGGAATCCGTCACAACCCCATCTCAGCACATGAAAGGCGGCAAAGCACTTCGGTTTGGTCTTTTAGAATTCTCTCCTTGCCCCCAATTCTGAGGACGTAGTCGTGACTGACCCAACCACTCTCGTGATTCCAACAGAACTCAAGCCTGCCGATGGCCGTTTTGGTGCTGGACCTAGCAAGGTTCGACCAGAGCAAATTGCTGCTGTGACTGCTGCGGCAACCACCGTGATGGGCACCTCGCATCGCCAAAAGGCCGTGAAGTCTCAGGTCGGTCGCGTGCGCGCTGGCCTGACCCAGCTTTTTAACCTGCCAGAGGGCTACGAAGTTGTTCTCGGCAATGGCGGCTCGACGGCATTCTGGGAAGTCGCAGTATTCGGTCTGCTGCGCGATCGCGGCCAGTTCTTGACGTTCGGCGAGTTTGGTTCGAAGTTCGCAGCGGCCGCAAAAGACGCGCCGTTCGTCGGTGAACAGAGTGTCATTAAGAGTGAACCCGGCAGTGCGCCACAGTTTGCACCTGCAGCTGGCATCGACATGTACGCCACCCCTCACAACGAAACGTCGACCGGTGTAGCCGTCACATTGACCCGCCCAGCAGGAATCGATGATGACGCGTTGTTCGTCGTCGATGCGACGTCTGGCGCCGGCGGTTTGCCTGTCGACATGTCACAGGTCGACGTGTACTACTTTGCTCCCCAGAAGTCTTTCGGTTCAGACGGTGGCATCTGGTTCGCACTCATGTCGCCTCGCGCGATTGCGCGTGCGAAAGAAATCAAAGAATCTGGTCGCTACATTCCAGCGTTTCTTGATCTTGTGACCGCTATCGATAACTCAGTGCTGGATCAGACGTACAACACGCCAGCGCTCGCCACCATCCTGATGATGGCGGAGCAGCTCGATTGGATGAATAGCAATGGCGGGCTCGACTGGTGTGTTGCTCGCACCGCCGAGTCATCCTCAACGCTGTACAACTGGGCAGAAGCCAGCGATTTCGCAACGCCATATGTCACGGACCCCGCACTTCGCTCGCAGGTCATTGGCACAATCGATTTCGATGATGCCATCGACGCCACCGTCATTGCCAAAGTGCTGCGCGCGAACGGCATTGTGGACACCGAGCCTTACCGCAAACTCGGCCGCAATCAGCTTCGGATCGCGATGTTCCCTGCTGTTGAGCCATCTGATGTTCACCAGCTCACTCGCTGCATCGACTGGATTGTCAGCAACCTGAAGTGACATCACTCACCGTCGCTCGAAAGCGGTCTACCTGGATTTCTTACGGCCAGGTGGGTGCTTTCGGATGGTACGTCTACGCCCTCGGCCCCGCCATGGCGCTGTTGAGCGACGAACAGGGCACTACACCTGTCGTGATGTCTTTGCACATGTCTGCGATGGCGCTTGGAACGTTGGTGTCTGGCGCCACGGCATCTCGGGCT
Organism: Actinomycetota bacterium; assembly: GCA_017853815.1. GTDB lineage: Bacteria > Actinomycetota > Actinomycetes > S36-B12 > UBA5976 > JAFMIT01. Next base: position 4,592 of record JAFMIT010000032.1, on the reverse strand, counting down.
GTGGCGCGTTGGGGGCGCGGCCGAATGCTGCGCACTGCTGGTTTAGGAATTGCTGGTGCCATCACGCTGCTCGTGGCGGCGCCGAATACCGCTATCAGTCTCACCGCAAGCCTTTTTGCTGGCATGTGTGCGGCCATCATCGTCACGATGACGAGCAGTTTTCTTAACAACGAACACGGCACTGCCGCACCAGTTGCAGTCACTGAAGCAAACTCTGGAGCAGCACTCTCAGGGCTGTTATCGCCACTCGTTCTCGGTGCACTCGTTGGTGCCGGCTTCGGCTGGCGCGTTGGAATCCTGATTTCTGCAATCGCGTTCGTAATTCTCGAAGTTCTTCGCGGGCCTGTGGCCGCATATTCGAGAATCGAAGCCCATCACACCGACACCAAAGGTCCACTACCCGCGCTGTACTGGTGGGCCTGGCTTTTGATCTCCTGTACGACTGGCGCGGAATTCATTCTGCTCACCTGGGCGACAGATCTCATGCGAAGTTGGGGTGGGCTTGGTGACGCAGCTGCCGTGGCTTCTGTCGCGACTTTCACCAGCGGTCTGCTCCTGGGTCGGCTGCTCTTAGGGCAATTGACCAAGCGTTTTCCGACGGAGCGACTACTCAAGATCTCGCTGTTCGCAACGATGGCGTCGTTTTGGGGTTTTTGGTCCACAAGCAATTCCACCGTCATGCTCATCGCACTCTTTTTTTGTGGATTCACCATGGCAGGTCACTGGCCACTCGGTTTGAGCCGTCTGTTTCGGGCCGGCGGCAATCAGCCCGATCGCGCTTCCGCGCTGACCGCATTCGCCACGGGCGGCAGCAGTCTGTTGATGCCTCTCCTACTCGGCGTGCTTGCACAGCTTGCCGATATTCATACGGCTTTTCTGCTCTTTCCAGTTCTTCTCTGCGTGCCGATCGGCATTGTTCTGCTGCGACCCATTGCGCAGTAACTGGGCGTTAGCCCGCGAGATTTGAGAGCGACGAAATCAAGAGCGCGGCAATCATGCCAAACAAAACGAACAAGGTGACTAAGCGACGAAAACGTGGAGTCATGGTCCTATCCTGACATGCAAAGAGGGCCGCCCGACAATCGGACGGCCCTCTTTCGTGTAGTCGCTAGTTAAATTCCCAGCAAATCTGACACTGGGCCAGATGCGAAGAACACCACGAACGCAGCCGCAACAACCCACAGCAGTGAGTGAATTTCCTTGGCACGTCCGGTAGCGGTCTTCAGGACTACGTGGGTCACGAAGCCGGCACCAATACCAACAGCAATTGAGTAGGTGAATGGCATCAGAACGATGGTCAAGAACGCTGGAAGCGCGATGGTGAGATCGCTCCAGTCGATGTCCTTCACCTGAGTCATCATCAAGAAACCGACGATGATCAGCGCAGGGGTAGCAGCTTCGTAAGGAACCACTGCAACCAGCGGTGACAAGAAGATCGTTGCAAGGAATGCAAGACCTGTCACAACCGAAGCAAGGCCGGTGCGAGCGCCTTCACCAACACCTGAAGCAGACTCGATGTACGAGGTGTTAGAAGAAACACCGGCAGCACCACCAGCAATGGCAGCGATGGAGTCAACCAACAGCACGCGGTCAGCGTTAGGAACATTTCCTTCAGCATCCAGCAAGCCAGCTTCGGCACCAATAGCAGTCATCGTGCCCATCGTGTCGAAGAAGTCGGTGATGAGGAGGGTGAAGATCAACAACGCGGCAGTCACCGCGCCTGCAGCTGCGAAGCCACCAAACAGATCAACCTTGAAAAGCGAGGCAAAGCTAGGCGAAGCAATAATCGATTCTGGAAGTGCTGGAACGTTGAGGCCCCAACCAGCTGGATTGCTCTCAGTCGCAGAGATAAACGATGGACCAATCTTTGCAACAGATTCGATAATCACTGCGAGGACTGTCGCTACGAGAACGCCAATCAGGATTGCGCCCTTCACCTTGCGTGCGTACAAGAACGCAATGAGCAACAAGCCAACGATGAAGACGAGGACTGGCCAACCGACAAGCTCGCCACCGTTACCGAGAGTCACTGGAACTGGACCAGCACCAGTACGGCGTACGAAGCCAGAATCCACCAGACCGATGAGCGTGATGAACAAACCGATACCAACCGAGATGGCGGTCTTCAGCTGGGTTGGAACTGCCTTAAACACCGCAACGCGGAAGCCAGTGAGCACAAGAACAGTGATGATGAGACCTTCGATAACAACGAAGCCCATGACCTGTTCCCACGAAACGTAACGAGCTGCGATGGAAGCAACGAATGCGTTGAGACCAAGGCCGGTCGCAAGTGCGAGTGGGAAACGCGCGACTGCACCCATGAGGATGGTCAGCAGACCAGCGACAAGCGCAGTGCCTGCTGCGATGGCAGGAAGGTTTGGAGCGTCGCCACCGGCAAGGAACTTGCCATTGACGTCTGGGGTGAAGCCAAGAATGAGGGGGTTGAGGACAACGATGTAGGCCATGGTCAAGAACGTGACCAAGCCACCGCGAATTTCGCGACCGAGGTCAGAACCACGGGCGCTAATTTCGAAGTAACGATCCAAGGCTGATTCAGCCATGAGGTGGACTCCTTGTGTAGATATGCAGGTGGGCAGCTAGATGGGTTCAGGCGGCGTCAATTCGAGGAAGGCCAACGACGGTGTTGGAACGACGTTAGGCAGACACTAGAACAAACGTGAGTGTACGAACGAGTACACGCGCGGTGTTTCGCGCTAAGGTCGGTTACATGCATGTAAAACCTTCCGAAGGACCTGCTGCGCGCAAAGAAATCCCTGCGCTCGAGGCCACAGGAATTGGGGTAGCCAAAGTCGGCACAGCCGTCTGGTTCATCATCATGGTTGGTGCCTGGCTAATGCGAGAAAGCCTTATAAATACAGCGTTTTCTGAACTTCCACAGATTGCGACGGCTGGTTTTATTCTGGGTTTGATTGGCCTTCGTCATGTGACGCGTCGGGCTCGTCGTTTGTCACTTCTGTAACATCCGAAACATCTTCACCTTCTGTAACAACGCCGTCTTCGACACTCGAAACCACGTCATCTACGCGTACTGGTTCTGGCAAATCCGAACGATCAATGGCTTCATATCCGAACTCATCGATCACCAGCTCAGTCACCGGCACAACCCCAGCTTCGACCACTGTCTCTGAATGGGCACCACAGCCATGATCCATCGATACCAACCGACCATCCGAGGGTGACAACGCGTTTGCACACACACCGAATGCCTGACCAAGACCGCCACCAACGGTGATCAGCCAGCCGCAGGAAGAGCACGGCAAGTCGGCGTATCGCGCGGTCGCGGCGCGAGGCCCGTTGTCCCCTTCTCGCCAGCGATCGACCGCGTCGGCCAGGCCCAGTGGAGAGAGGACGCGCTCGCGACCAAGTCCAAGCGACCATGTCTGCGGACGCAAGGGCTCAGCAAGTTCTTCAAGATCATCAAGACCTGTGTAACCAGGTGCCAACCGTGGATCATCAGGAGCAGTGGGGATGACATCGCCTGCCGCGAGGTCGCCAGGCTGAATACGCTCGGACCAGGGAGTCCACGGCTTAGCCACGAGAGCTCCATCGCCTGGCTCCATCCACATTTCGTCGACCCCGAGAGGCGAGCCGCTGAGGGCAACCGACCAATGCCAGCCGATATAGCCAGGGTGGGTTGATTCAAACTGCACCACCGTCGCGCCGTCGATCTCGAGAGACTGGCGCACGTCGCCCACCTCTTGAAGATCGACAATTTCGGCCAGAGCTCGTCGAGCGAGGTCTACCAATTCAAGGGAGACGGTCATTTTTCTCCTAAAGAGAGTTCAGAGTCGCGGGCGGCAGTCAGCTCTCGAACTGCGCGGCTACGCGCCGCACTGGCACGGCGAACGCCGACCAAGAGAATCGTGAGTCCAAGCCCGGTTGTCATCGAAAGCGCCCACCAGACGGGGGCGAGAACTTCACCGAAAACCGCTGGGGACATCGCAATCAGGCTCAAAACCATCCCGATTACGGTCACGATTCCACCTAAACGCTGCAAGCGGTCAGCTGCAGTGCCTGAGGCGAAAAGCGCGGATTTCATGCCCTAAGCGTACTTACAGGGGGTCTTGGGGAGAACCAAAGTCAGTTTTGCGGACTACCCTTGGCTCATCCGCACAGTGCGGCACGCTTTCGGGCGCGAATTGAGTGAGGGCATCATGCCTACTGGCAAAGTGAAGTGGTTCAAGGTTGAACAGGGATTTGGCTTTATCCAAGCCGAAGACGGAGCCGACGTGTTCGTTCACGCCTCTGCCCTACCTGAAGGCACAGCAGCACTCAAGCCCGGCCAGCGCGTGGAGTTTGGCATCGCTGACGGCAAGCGTGGTCCTCAGGCGCTGTCCGTGCGCATCCTCGATCCTCGTCCTTCGATCGTCAAAGGCAATCGCAAAGCGGCAGACACTCTCGCTGTTCAACTTGAAGATGTGATTGTGCTGCTCGACAAGGTCGCGTCAGATCTAAAGTCAGGCCGCTACCTCGCCGATGCGCATGCTGCAAAGATTGCAACCATTCTTCGCGCGACTGCTGACGACCTCGACGTTTAATCAATCTGCCGCTGGCAGATGATGTTCTCTTCC
>JAFMIT010000153.1 GCA_017853815.1 Actinomycetota bacterium | reverse complement strand
AAGAGGTAGGAATTCGTATTGCATATTTGCAAAGTCAACATCATCACGAGTCCGCAAGAAGGCGCCTGCTTCGAAAAAGTTTGAAGCTCCAAGACCCGACCGTTTAAAGAGCCACTCTGCTCCGATGAACGGTCGATCAATCATTCTTACCTGCGACGTGAGCGAATCCTTGAAGTCGGTCTGATACTGAACATCGACTCCGGGATGGTTCTGCAAATTCTTGCCAACCTGGGCGATATCTGCCTGAGGTTCAATGCCAAGCCGCCTTAGCTCCTCCGCCGGCCCGATGCCAGACAGCAGCAGCAGACGCGGTGTGCCTATGGCACCAGCTGAGAGGATGACTTCTCGACGCGCTCGAACAACTGTCGAGCCACCGCCTTGGCGGATGCCGACGCCGACCGCCGCGCCACTTTCAAGAACTACCCGCTCAACAGTGGTATTCGCGAGAAGTTTGAGATTCGGTCTACCCAGAGCTGGATACAAATATCCCCTAGGTGAACTCCACCGAAGTCCACGATGGATAAACGACTGCGCGATGTGAAGGCCCTCTTGTTTGTAACCATTGTGGTCAGGGGTGACTTCATGGCCTGCTTGGACGCCGCCCTCAAGAAAAGTATCGAAAAGCTTGTGCTCCGCTGCACAGCGATTGATGAACATCGGGCCATTGCCACCACGCCAGTCATTCGCACCATCGACAAACGTCTCAAGTTTTCGAAAATACGGCAAGCAGTGCGCGTAGTCCCAGTCCGTCAACCCATCAGACGCCCACCCGTCGTAGTCCATCGGATTGCCGCGGTTGTAAATCATGGCGTTGATGGACGTAGATCCACCAATGATTTTCCCCGCTTTCTCATCGATGACTTTCCCATACAAAAATGGTTCTGGCCCTGACTCGTATCCCCAACCGATTTCTTTGTTCTGATAAACAAGCGGCAGTGCGCCAGGCATACTGATGGTGAGTTTCTTATCGGAGCCGCCCGCTTCAATCACGAGCACTTGGACATCGTCATTTTCGCTCAACCGAGCCGCAAGAATGCAGCCAGCCGAGCCTGCCCCGACAATGATGTAATCAAACTCCGACTCTGATGCGCTCAACATTAGATGATCCCCGATTCTTTAACCGGCTTGTTATCCAGTATTCGTTGCCAACCAAAACGACGTAAATCCATCGTTTGGAATGCACCAGTCAAAATCAATTCGGAAATCGCGCGACCCACTCCCGGCGAATGCATCAATCCATGCCCGGAAAATCCAGACATCATGTGGAAGTTTTCAAGGCCCCCAAGTCCTGGGCCAATAATCGGCGAATAATCGAAGTCATTTTGATCATAGAGACCGGAACGAGTCGTGATGGCAGAAGTTTTTTCAAAAGTCTGAAATCTTTGAATGAGTGCCGGTTTCACCACAGCGTCGAAATAGCTATCGTCGATTGAGAAATGGAAGCCGCGCAATTCATTAAAGGTTGGGACACCACCAGAAAAGCCAGATCCCTCTGGACGGAAAGCCAGCTTGGCTGTGTCCTTAATGTAAGGAAGTTGCTCCGTGGACGTGTCTGCTTCAAAGTAGTGCTCGTAACGCTTGAGGGGAACGATTGGTGTCGAAACGCCTAAGAGTTCGCACAGCACTCCTGACCATGCACCAGCGGCGTTGACGAAATGTTCGGCTTCTACTTTGGCCCCAGACTTGAAGTTCACTGAAGAAACGCGATGTGAGCCAAAATCAAATCCAGCAACTTCTTCCTCGAGAAATTCGACGCCTAGAAACCGAAGTTTGTGATTGAGTGCTTGAAGCACCTGCAGATTGCTCAGCCAGCCGTCATCTGGAGAAAAGACTCCAGCAGCAAGATCTTCGACCTTCATTGAAGGGTAGGTTTCTTGCAATTGAGACGGCGTCTTCCATTCAACATTGCATCCCATCGCACGTTGCCGTTCGTAATTTTCCTCTAATACTCGAACGTCTTGATGAGGGACAATGAACAGATAGCCGTGAAGTTGCAGACCAATGTCGACAGGTTTGCTGTCGAGAGACAACGTCTGCGGAAGATCCTTGATAAACGGAACGCTGTACTTTGAAAGTTCGATATTTTCTGGCAGCGAGAACAGGTGCCGAAACCCTCCCGATCCTCTGGGAGTCGAAGCGATTGCGTAACTCAGGTCGCGTTCGATGATCACGACTCGAAGTGAGGGCTCGGCCAACTTAAGGTGAAGTGCAGCCATCCCTCCAGATGCTCCACCACCGATAATTGCAACGTCTACTTTATGACTCATGCTCACTCCTATTGATTTTCAACAAGTAGGAGCGTAAGGACGGGGACACCAGCCAACCCGTACGTCCGCGTGGAAATTTCTTGGCTTTAGTTAGACATTTGTCGAAATGCCGCCAGCCTCAAAGCAAAATGCAGATCGGTTCTATCTGCTCCTTTTCGCAGATCGACACCCGTCAGGGCTTGAATGCGATCCAACCTGTAGTAAAGCGTCGTTCGATGTGTATGCAATGCCTCCGCGGCCGAAGAAATGTCTCCACCATGTTCGCAGAGCACAAACGCGGTATTGCGCAGCTCTTCGCGCTCGGCCTCCAGAAGATGCGAGACACCTGCGTGAACATCAGTCGGCTGTAGAGAGACTGGAGCTTCCACAACCAGCCTCCACGAACCCAAGTGGTCCCAAGTTGGATACTCAAGTCGCCCACCAATATCCACCACACGCACTGTCGCTGCTGCTCTCTTGAAAGCTTCGGCGAGACGCACAAGCGGGAGAGGCTCACCACTGGCAGCTGATTCGGCTCGAGCAGATGCGATGCGAAGTCCGAACCCCGCTTCAAGTATCCAGTCGCTCCGCTGGGCTGGATACACCACCTGAATCATCGTGTCGATTGGCAGACTTTCGAGGTTCATCAATTTCTTCGCTGGATCGACGTCAGGACCTGCCAACAATTGCTGCAGCAACCTCTGTCTCTCCTGTCGGACATCGCTAGAGGCAGATTTGGAAGCGGCCAAAGCATCGGCTGCACGACCTGCACAGACCACAATCTCTGCGGTTTGTTCCTCAGTCACCGTACCGTCGCGGTCGAGCACCCATAGGAAGCCCAACAGATTGCCTCGACTCCGAATAGGCATACACCAGCGGGCCCACATGCCGAGTTCTGCTATCTCAGGTGTTCGAACTGGCACCTGGCTATTCGCAATGCCGAAAGTATCAATCACTTTTGCCGTCTCGATGCTGACGTTTCTATACAGAACGGTCTTCTCGCGAACAGCATCGACTTCGCCCACCGTGCTCCACCACACCGGATATTGATCAATGTCCTCAATCAGGACGGACTGCTGAAGCGAGGCAGCCAAACGGTCGACTTCAGATTGCATTTCAAATCTCATCGATACCGCCTCTGCAAAACCCGTCACGCGACAACTTTAGACACCTAGCATTCAGCCATGCCGAACCTTGTCTCTGTCAACATCGCCGCAGTCGCCGTCACTGGTGCCTGG
>JAFMIT010000152.1 GCA_017853815.1 Actinomycetota bacterium | reverse complement strand
CAGGTGCCTTCTTAGCTGGAGCCTTCTTGGCAACAACCTTCTTAGCAGGTGCCTTCTTAGCTGGTGCCTTCTTGGCAGCTGGCTTTGCGGCTGGCTTTGCAGCAGCCTTCTTTGGAGCAGCAGCTGGCTTAGCAGCGCCAGTCACAACTTCCTTCAAAACCTTGGCAGCGGTGAAGGTTGGCTTCGAAGAAGCCTTCTTAGCAGCAATCTTCACTGCTTCACCGGTGAATGGGTTGCGACCCATGCGTGCTGCACGAGCTGGCACAACCTTCTTCTTGAAGGTGCCGAAGCCAGAAACTGCAACTGCTTCACCCTTAGAGAGTGAGCGTGCGATTTCATCGAACACAGCGTCCACAGCTGCAACGGAGTCCTTCTTGGACAGACCGAAACGATCAGCGAGGATCGCGGCGAGGTCAGTCTTCTTCACAGTATTCCTTCCAAAAACATTCTCGAGAATATGCAGGTCTTCCCCGACCCGCACTAGCGCCAAAATACTGCAATTTGTGAGGTGGCGACGCCATAAACGCGCAAAACCGTGTGTTTTTACAGACATTTGCGCCCTGATACGACGAAAACCCTGCATTTTGCAGGGTTTTGCGTCTTGACAGGCTAGGCAACGGTCGGTTTGAAGGCCGGTCGCGTCGTTTCGAATTCCCCGATGGAATCGACGTGCTTGAGGGTCAGACCGATGTCATCGAGACCTTCCATCAGCCGCCAGCGCACGTAATCATCAATGACGAACTCTGCAACGATGTCATCGCAGGTGATGGTGCGCTCTTCGAGATTGACGGTGACAGTCGTGCCTGGTGCCGCTTCGATTTTTTCCCAAATCTTTTCAATGACGTCTTGCTCGACTTGGCCGGTGACAAGTCCGCCCTTGCCAGAGTTTCCGCGGAAGATGTCAGCGAAGCGCGATGAGATAACGGCCTTGAAGCCGTAGTCCTGAAGCGCCCAGACGGCGTGCTCGCGAGATGAGCCGGTTCCAAAGTCAGGACCAGCAATCAGCACAGATGAACCAGCGTATGCGTCATTGTTCAAAACGAAATCGGGATCTTTGCGCCATGCAGCGAAGCAACCATCGCCGAAGCCCGACCGACTCACGCGCTTGAGGTATTCCGCCGGCACAATCTGATCGGTATCGACATTGCTGCGGCGCAGCGGAACTGCGATGCCCGTGTGGGTTACAAACTTTTCCATGTCGACTCCTTATGCCACTGGGGTGAGGTCGGCGGGGCTTGAAAGAGTGCCGCGTACAGCGGTCGCCGCTGCGACTTGTGGTGACACCAAGTGCGTCCGTGATCCTGGACCTTGGCGGCCTTCAAAGTTGCGGTTCGATGTTGACGCAGCGCGCTCACCTGGAGCGACCTTGTCAGGGTTCATCGCGAGACACATCGAGCAACCTGCCTGGCGCCACTCGGCACCTGCCTCGACGAATACCTTGTCGAGACCTTCGAGCTCGGCCTGAATGCGTACGCGGCCGGAGCCAGGAACGATGATCATGTCGACAGACTCAGACACTTTGCGTCCCTTAAGAATGTCAGCGACAACGCGCAGGTCCTCGATGCGACCGTTGGTGCATGAACCGACGAAGACGGTGTCGACTGCGATGTTCTTAAGTGGAGTGCCGGCTTCAAGACCCATGTATTCGAGAGCGCGCTCAATGGCAACTTTCTCAACTTCATCATGGGCATCAGCAGGTGAGGGCACTGATGCACTCAACGGCAGACCCTGACCTGGGTTCGTTCCCCATGTCACAAACGGCGCGAGTTCGGATGCTTCGATGATGACTTCTGCGTCGAACGTTGCGTCGTCATCAGTGACGAGCGTCTTCCAGTACTCAACAGCGGCATCCCAATCGGCACCTTGAGGCGCGCGGTCGCGACCTTTGAGATATTCGAAAGTGACGTCGTCTGGTGCGATCATGCCGGCGCGAGCGCCGCCTTCGATCGACATGTTGCAGATGGTCATACGAGCTTCCATCGACAAGTTGCGAATCGCCTCGCCGCGGTACTCGAGGACATAACCCTGTCCGCCACCGGTGCCGATTTTCGCGATGATGGCGAGGATCAAGTCCTTTGCGGTGACGCCTTCAGGGAGTTTGCCGTTGACCGTGATTGCCATTGTCTTGAAGGGCTTGAGCGGCAGCGTCTGCGTCGCGAGTACATGCTCAACTTCTGAGGTGCCGATACCGAAGGCAAGCGCGCCGAATGCGCCGTGGGTCGACGTGTGGGAGTCGCCGCAGACGACAGTCATGCCTGGCTGGGTGAGACCGAGCTGCGGACCGACGACATGCACGATGCCTTGCTCGACGTTGCCGAGCGAAAAGATCTTGAGACCGAACTCTTCGGCGTTGGCGCGGAGCACGCGAATCTGTTCTGCGGAAACGGGGTCGGCGATTGGCTTATCGATGTTCAGCGTCGGAACGTTGTGATCTTCGGTCAACAACGTGAGGTCTGGACGGCGAACAGTGCGACCACTGTTGCGAAGACCATCGAACGCTTGAGGACTCGTGACTTCGTGCACAAGGTGCAAGTCGATGTAGAGCAAATCTGGTTCGCCCTCTGCGCGGCGAACAACATGGGCATCCCAAACCTTTTCGGCGAGCGTCTTTCCCATTGCGACCTCCTTTGGTACAGGCATATGGTGCGCCTGCCTCTAGGCGTTCATCTTGCCATTTTGCATGCTGAGATGGCAATATCAGCATGTGGACATGACAAGTGGCGTAGGCGTGCTGGATAAAGCCGCCATTGTGTTGGGCGCTCTCGAAGCCGGCCCTCAGACTCTTGCAGGCTTAGTAGCCGCGACCGGGCTCACTCGCCCGACCGCTCACCGACTCGCCTGCGCGCTCGAACATCATCGGCTCGTCACTCGCGACATGAACGGTCGTTTCGTACTCGGTGCCCGCATTACGGAGTTGGCCGCTGCCGCTGGCGAAGACAAACTGCTGGCTGCCGCGAACCCTGCGCTCTACGCGTTGCGCGATGCGACCGGCGAAAGTGCACAGCTGTACCGCCGCCAAGGCGATCAGCGTATGTGCGTTGCTGCCGCCGAACGGATGACGGGTCTTCGCGACACGGTCCCAGTCGGAACGGTGCTCACAATGCACGCCGGTTCGGCTGCGCAGATTTTGCTCGCCTGGGAAGAACCAGACCGTATGCATCGTGGCCTCATTGGCGCTGCATTTACGGCGACTGCCCTCGCACAAGTGCGTCGCCGCGGTTGGGCGCAATCTGTCGGCGAACGCGAAGCCGGCGTCGCGTCGGTTTCGGCACCAGTGCGTGCCCCGAGCGGACGCGTGGTTGCAGCGGTTTCAGTGTCTGGTCCGATTGAACGTCTTACGCGCCAGCCTGGACGCTTGCATGCAGCTGCTGTGGTTGCGGCAGCACAGCGGCTAACGGAATCGCTCAAGCGTTCCGCCGCCGCCCCCGGCCGCTAACTGGTACGAGTTCAAAACACTCGTGGTACGAGTTCAAAACACTCGTGGTACGAGTT
>JAFMIT010000151.1 GCA_017853815.1 Actinomycetota bacterium | reverse complement strand
GTAATCAACACCCGGCGTCAAACCATCAACCTGAATCACACCAGAACCAGACTGATTTACAAATCCCAGCAGACCACCTGGAGCTGCAGTCACCAAGTACTGAGTTATAGACGCACCACCATCAAAAGCTGGCGCGCTGAAGTGCACTTTCGCTGTCGAAGCGTCCAGAGACTCTGCGTAGTCAATAACAGGCGCCGCAGGAGCAACTGGGATGACTGTGATTGAGCCATCGTTAAAGGTCGTAAACGTGTAATTTCTCGCCGAGCCTCCACTGCAGTATGTTCGCCAAGTCGAGGCCACCGCAGCAGACGCTTGAGCCGCGACATCGTACGTTGTGCCACAACTCGGCGGAGTGAGTAAGTTTGTGAACGAAGCGGATCCACTGGATTCACCAGCAACGAATCCGCTAAATGTATAGGTCACGGTCGGTGGAGCCTGTCGAAATCCCACATTGGAAGTCATCGCAGAAACCACAAGTGGCGCTTTAGAAATCGTAAAGATTTGAGAGACGTTGACTGCAGGGTCATAAAGAGGATTGCCCGTTTGTGAAGCCGTCACATAGCAGGTGCCAGAAGCCAGAATGGTGATAGTTGCGCCAGAAACACCGCAAATAGTCGGCGTCGAAACTGAATAAGAAACCTGCAGCCCTGATGTTGCGGTAGCCGTCAACTGAAAAGCAGGGTCTCCGTAGGTTTTCGTTCCCAAACTGCCGAAGGAAACAACCTGTGAGGCCTTCAGAACGTTAATAGAAACGGGAACGGAGGCGGCAGCGTTGTAGAGGCTATTTCCCGCCTGAGAAGCAATAACGGTACAAGTGCCAGAGCTGAGGATTGTCAGAGTTCCACTCGTGACAGTGCAAACAGCCGGAGTCGAAGTGGTAAAACTAACCACAAGTCCCGAACCCGTAGTCGAAGCAGACAATGTGTAGGGGGACTGACTAATGTCAAGGGATGAAGTTGGCGCGAAAGTAATCACCTGATCCAACTTCGTGATGGCAATGGTCGCACTTACGGGTGTTGCCGCGGCAAATGATGCATTACCCGCCTGGCTAGCTGTCACAGTGCAGTTGCCACCGGCTAGAAGTGTGAGTGTCGAGCCAGCAACAGTGCAAACACTCGGCGTTGAGGATGCGAAAGTGACTGCGAGTCCGCTTGTCGCAGTGGCCGAGAGGGTATAGGTCGCTTGAGAAATGCTCAATGTGGATGCAGGAGCGAATGTGATGGTCTGAGCAGCCGCACTCGATATCGTCGTCGTTGCAGTCACATTGGGCGCCGCATTAAAAATGGTATTGCCTGCTTGAGCCGAGCGTACGGAACACGTGCCATTCGCCACTCTGGTCAGAGTTGCCCCAGACACTCGACAAATCGTTGTGGTAGTCGATGTGTACGTGACTGCAAGGCCGCTGGAGGCGGTACCCGTAAGCGTGTAGGGAAATTGTCCAGCGTTCATAGTTGCTGGCAACGAAAAAGTGATTGTCTGGGCGACTTTTGCCAGAGTGATGTTTCGACTCACGGCAGTAGCAGCGTTGTAAATAGTGTTGCCAGCTTGAGCAGCTCTCACTGTGCATGTACCTGCGGCAATGAGCCGAAGAGAAGCACCAGTGACTGTGCAAATACTCGTCGTTGTTGTTGTGTATGTGATGGCAAGACCGCTACTGGCTGTCGCAGTCAATGTATACGGCGTCTGATTCAGCCCGAGCGAAGCAGGCGGTGCAAAGGTGATCGTCTGAGCGGCTTTGGTCACCGTGATTGTTCTAGCGACTGCCCTTGCCGCAAGAAAATTAACGTCGCCAGCTTGGGTGGCCGACAGACGACAAGTTCCCGCAGCTACAAGCGTCAAGCTCAGGCCAGTCACCCGGCATACCGTGGTCGTCGATGATGTGACAGTCACAGTCAAACCACTCGTTGAGGTCGCAACAAGTGTGTACGGACTCTGCGCCAAAGTCAGCGACGCTGGTGGCGCAAACGTAATCGTCTGAGCAACAGCGGCTTCGGATGGAGCAACCCCTAGCAGCAATGAGATACCTGCAAGCACAGCTGAAATCGAGATTAGGACAACTCGACGCACAATCACTTCCCCGTTCCCCAGTTAAGTCAAGGCGAGTATGCCAGCGGCACGAGGCAATACCTAGCCTTGAGCAAGGCGGATTAAGCACCCAATGCCTGGAACTCGGACAAAGCGGGTAGCGCGAAGACTGCGACAATACGCACATGACTGAAATCGTCGATTGGCTCATGACCCCGCACGGACAGAACGCCATCGATGTGGCGGTGAAGGTCCGCAAGACGACTGCTGATCCGTTGGCTCTCGCCGCGACTCTTGATCGCGAACTCGGTCTCCCGTCTACGTATCGTGCAGCTGCGTCGCTGCAGGCAGATTTGCGACAGAGGTTGGTCGACCGCTGGGGCGAAGCGCCGGACTGGCTGTTGACGCGCGAAGGCATTGAACAAGCGACGCATCCGGCGGTGCGTGCGTGGCGCAGTGCGCGGCTTGCGGAGCTGGGCGTGAAGCGGATTGCGGACTTGGGTTGTGCACTTGGTTTCGAGTCAGGTTCGTTCGCTGCAGCGGGCATGGCTGTTCGCGCGGTAGAGCGCGATGTCGAAACCGCGGCGGTGGCTGTGCTTAATCTCAAAAGTTCGGATGCCCGCGTTGATCTGTTCGATGTCGTCGAAGAGCCAGATGCGCTAGATGTTGTGCTTGCTGATGTTGATGCGGTGTTTGTTGATCCTGCCCGGCGTGATGCTGGTGCTGCGCGAAGTGTTGACGGGCGCAATGGCGTCCGGCTGTCGATGCCGAGTGAATGGTCGCCCTCATGGGAGTGGGTGTGTGAGCTAGGCGAACGTCAGCCGCGACTCGTCGCCAAGGTTGCGCCAGGTATCGATCACGAATTGTTGCCGGCTGGAAGCCAGACAACGTGGTTCGCAATTCGTGGTGGTCTCGCAGAGGCGAGTGTGTGGTGGCCAGGCTTTGGTCTCACACCAGGTCGACAGGCGATTGCGGTCGATCGCCACGGCGACATGGCACAGATTGATTCGACCATGCCGACGTCGGATGCAATGGGTGGAGTTGGAGCGTTCGTACTCGACCCCGCACCGTCAGTGACGCGCAGTGGTCTCGTGACGACGTTGGCGGCAGTTGTGGGTGCGCGCCGGATTGATGAAAACATTGGTTACCTCTCGTGCGATGTCGAACCAAAAGATTCACCTTTGTATTCGACTTTCGAAGTGCTGTCGACGCTGCCACTTGATGAGAAGAAGTTGAAGGCGGAGCTCAAGCGCGTTGGTGCGCGCGATGTGCAGGTGACGGCGCGCGGTTATCGCGGCGATATTGATGCGTTGACGAAGACACTGAAGAAGGGTCTCGATGGCGACAAAGTCATCAGTGTGTTGCTTGCACGCGTCGGCATCGGCAAGACCGCCATCGTGGCGCAGCGACTGAATTAAGGATTAAAGCCGAACGCTTTCGATTGGCAATGATGAGTCCGCGCCGAAGTCGATGTTG
>JAFMIT010000031.1 GCA_017853815.1 Actinomycetota bacterium | reverse complement strand
AACAAGACCCCGTACACGGTGGAAACCCCAACACCTACACCCACCCCGTAGACCCGATCAACAAAATGGACTTGACTGGAAAGTTTGAATGGGACAGTTTCATGGCCGGGCTTCAGCAGCGGGCAGCGACAGTAGGACGTTTTGCGAGGAAACACCGGCGAGAGATTGAACTTGCCGTGAGCCTGGGAGCGCTTGCTGTTTGTGCAGCAGCGACTCTGGGAGGCTGCGCACTAGCCAGTGGCATAAGTCTGACGGTCACGGCGGCGAGGTCATTAGTAGACCACGAAAAGCACAACGCGCGTGGAAAAATACAAGGTGTCGCTGGCGATGTCGCATTTGCATTTCTTGCAGGCAGGCTCAAGGGTTTTTACCGCGGTAAACAGTTCTCAATGCTGGTGGGAAATACGGGCAAAACCAACGTGGAGTTACGCGAGTTCCTAAAAAGTGACGCTGGGGCTGCTCTTCGGCGTAGCGAATTTCTGTGGGGCACAACTATCTCGGTAGGCGGCTACTCCAATGGGCCAAAGAACTAGTCTCGCTTTTGGCAGCGGGAAGCTCGCAGTCGAAGGCTCAGGGCGTTACGGCGAATTTAGCCTGCTGATCGGACCGGAAGGCGGGACTTTTGAGTGGTCGGACTGGGAATCCGCTTTGCCACGGCGTTGGGTGCTTTCGCCGGGCGACGTTGGCTGGAAGTGGAGCTTCCCTTACCGCTCTCTTTGGGCGAGCGTCGCATCGTCCATTTTGTGGGATCTGCCGACCCCAATTACCGGAAGTCCTTGGGATCCCAACGTTCGGCGGTTGACGGTCACGCTGCGGCCGGACAGAATGCCAAGTGGTCAAGATTCTGAATACGCAAGCAGACTCATTCAATTTGGCAGACCGCGTGTCGTGCCGACTTGGCGTCGCGGTGCCATCGCTGCGGAAATCTGGATGAACGAAATGCCTGCCCGCAATTGGAGGCAAATGTGCGACCAGACGTCATTCGAAGCATTTCACGATTCACTACCTCGGTATTTCTGCACTTTCAAACGAGCCAAGCGGATATTTGATGCTTGGTACAGCGCTTCCCGGGGCAACGAAGATCCTGCGGCGGGACGCGCGTAGTTCTCTTCAAGACGCTTCGAATGCAAATCCTTGGAGACGTACCACTCAGGCCGCGGGGGCGTACCTCAAAAGAAAAAGTCCCGAGAGACTCGGGACTTTTTTGTGGGCGCGGAGGGACTCGAACCCCCGACCACCGCTTTGTAAGAGCGGTGCTCTAACCAACTGAGCTACACGCCCGTGTAGCGCACTGAGGCAGGCGGAGGGTAGCCGATGACCTCAGTGAACTCACAATCAGAGTGACTAAGCGATGGCGGCGACTGCGTCGCGGTAGTCGGCAGTGCTGCGGGCTTCGGCAGGAGAGGTGATGACGGCCCAGCGGACGATGCCTTCGCGATCAATGACGAAGGTTCCGCGGGTAGACATGCCGCGTTCTTCAAGGAAGACGCCGTACTTGCGGCTTACTTCGCCATGAGGCCAGAAGTCAGAGAGCAAGATGTGATTGAAGTTTTCTTTTTCAGCGAAGTTGCGCAAAGTGAAGTGCGAGTCGCATGAAATCGAGAGCACGACAGTGTCGGCGTCGATGAAGTCATCGGCGTTGTCGCGAATAGCGCAGAGCTCTGCAGTGCAGGTGCCGGTGAAAGCGAAAGGGAAGAAGACCAAGACGACCTTCTTGCCACGAAAATCGCTCAAGCTCACGGGGTCGCCGTTTGAGTTCTTAAGAGTGAATTCTGGGGCGGCCTGACCAACAAGTTCTGACATGTTCTCTCCTACGTTCGGTAGGCGAAAACTACCGAAGTAGAACGATTGCAGCGAATTAGCTACCGATTAACGGCGGTTGCCCTTCGGAGTGACGAGGCGAGTGCCCTGCCAGTCGCGTGATGCAGAGACAGTACGTGTGACAGCGAGGCCAGCCGTCGGCGCCGCATCCGCAATGTCAGCTGGTGTGACATGCCCAGGACGACCGGGCTTTGGTGTCATGAGCCAGACAACACCAGTTTCTGTGAGCGGTGCAATGGCGTCGACGAGGAGGTCAATGAGATCTTCGTCGCCGTCGCGGAACCAGACGAGCGATACGTCAGCAACATCGACGTCTTCAAAATCGACAATGGCTGAACCCGCGGCCTCAGCAAAGGCGCCGCGAATGTCTTCAGAGGAGTCCTCATCAAAACCGAGTTCCAACACGATGGAACCTGAGGTGATACCCAAACTTTCAGCGAGAGTTTGCCCGCCAGCGGATTGCATGGGCGTAGTTCATAGGCAGTCGGCGCGATTTGCAAGCGGCACGGCGGGTTTTGGCGCGACATCTGGGTAACTTTCACATGTCGGACAGATATTTGGGTTGGCGCTGGGGTACGCGGAAGTTCTGAGCCTGCTTGGCGTGAACTCCCCCTGATACGCCAAGATTGGCCCACCGTTTTTGCACACTGGCCATCACCCCGTGCCAGATTGATTGAAAGGGCCGAACGTGTCCGACGAGCAGAAGTCGCTCCAAGCATCAGCCGCCATTCCTCGCCAGTACGTCGATACCGATCCCGACGAGACTCGAGAATGGACTGAATCTCTCGACGCCCTCATCGACAAGCACGGTGTGCATCGTGCGCGTCAAGTGATGTTTGAGATGCTGCGTCACGCTTCGGAACGCGAAGTTGGCATCCCCATCATTCGCAGCACTGACTACATCAACACGATTTCCCCTGCTGACGAACCTGAGTTCCCTGGCAATGCAGAGTACGAACGTCGCATTCGCGCGTTTGTTCGTTGGAACGCTGCGATCATGGTGCATCGCGCCCAGCGCCCCGGTGTCGGAGTCGGTGGACATATTTCGTCGTATGCATCGTCTGCTGCACTGTACGAAGTTGGTTTCAATCATTTCTTCCGTGGTCAGGATCATCCTGGCGGCGGCGATCAGGTGTTCTTCCAGGGTCACGCAAGCCCAGGCATGTATGCACGCGCGTTTGTCGAAGGTCGCATTAGCGCTGAGCGCATGGACGGTTTCCGTCAGGAACTTTCGCATGCCAACGACGGCGGTTCACTGCCTTCATACCCGCACCCACGGTTGATGCCCGAGTTCTGGCAGTTCCCGACGGTGTCGATGGGTCTTGGACCGCTGCATGCGATTTATCAGGCACGTTTTAACCGCTATCTCCATGGCCGCGGCATCAAGGACACCTCCGATCAGCGCGTGTGGGCTTTCCTCGGCGACGGCGAAACCGATGAGCCAGAATCATTGGGCGCCATCGGTCTCGCAGCTCGCGAGAAACTCGACAATCTGACATTCGTCATCAACTGCAACTTGCAGCGCCTCGATGGTCCGGTGCGCGGCAACGGCAAGATCATCCAAGAGCTTGAAGCCACTTTCCGTGGAGCAGGCTGGAAGGTCATCAAGGTTGTGTGGGGTTCAGGCTGGGATGATCTCTTGGCACGCGATGTGGATGGTGCGCTCATCGAATTGATGAACAACACCCTCGATGGCGATTATCAGACGTACCGTGCAGAAGACGGCGCATTCTTGCGCGAACATTTCTTTGGTCGCGATCCTCGTGTTGCCAAGCTCGTGGAGCACTTGTCTGACGACGAACTGTGGGCCTTGCAGCGTGGTGGCCATGACTACAAGAAGGTCTACGCCGCCTACAAGGAAGCGACCGAAACTAAAGGTCAACCGACGGTCATCCTCGCAAAGACCATCAAGGGTTGGAAGCTCGGTCCTTCATTCCAGGGTCGCAACGCAACTCACCAAATGAAGAAACTCTCACTCGATGATCTCAAGGGTTTCCGCGACGAGCTGAACATTCCTTTGAGCGATGATGAGCTCGATCCGTACTTGCCGCCGTACTACCGACCAGCGGATGACGACCCGATCATGCAGTACTTGCACGAACGTCGTCGCGCTCTCGGCGGTTACGTGCCTGAGCGTCGCACCGCAGCTGCGCCGTTGCCACAACCAGAAGCCAAGGTGTTCGAAGTGGCTGAGCGCGGCTCTGGCAATCAGCCAGTCGCGACCACCATGGCATTCGTGCGTTTGTTCAAGGATCTTGTACGAGTTGAGGGCCTCGGTGCTCGCTTCGTCCCCATCATCCCTGACGAAGCGCGCACGTTCGGTATGGATTCGCTGTTTTCCTCACTGCGCATCTACTCACCTCATGGCCAGCAGTACACGCCAGTCGATCGCGAACTCATGCTTTCGTACAAAGAAAGCACTGCAGGTCAGATCTTGCATGAAGGCATCAACGAGGCCGGCTCCGTCGCGTCGTTTGTTGCTGCTGGTTCCACGTACTCCACGCATGGCGAAAACATGGTGCCGATTTACATCTTCTATTCGATGTTCGGTTTCCAGCGCACAGGTGACTCTTTCTGGCTCGCGATGGACCAGAAGGTGCGCGGCTTCGTTGTCGGTGCGACTGCTGGTCGCACGACGCTGAACGGCGAAGGTCTGCAACACGAAGATGGCCACTCGATGTTGATTGCTGCGACCAACCCTGGTGTGGTCGCTTACGACCCAGCATTTGCCTTCGAAATCGGTCACATCATGCGCGATGGTTTGCGTCGTATGTATGGCGAGCATCCAGAAGACATCTTCTACTACCTCACGGTGTACAACGAGCCGTACGCCCAACCTGCACAGCCAGAGAACGTCGATGTAGACGGCATCTTGCGAGGCATGCATCTCTACGCACCTGCTGGTGACGGCGATGGCGCGCGGGCACAGATTCTTGCGTCAGGTGTTGGCGTCAACTGGGCTCTCGAAGCTCAGCGCATTCTGCGCGAAGAGTGGAATGTGTTGGCTGATGTGTGGTCAGTGACGTCGTGGAACGAACTGCGCCGCGATGGTCTCGCAGCCGATCGTCACAACTTGCTGCACCCCAACGCTGAATACCGCAAGCCTTATGTCACTGAGAAGTTGGAAGGTCGCCCCGGCCCCGTCATTGCAGTGTCGGACTGGATGCGCGCTGTCCAAGAGCAGATTCGCGAATGGGTGCCACAAGATTTCTATGCTTTGGGCACTGATGGTTGGGGCATGTCCGACACGCGTGGCGCTTTACGTCGCCACTTCCTCGTCGATGCGCAATCCATCGTCGTTCAGACACTCAGCGCATTGGCGAAGCAGGGTCAGTTCGAACATCACCGCTTGCAAGAAGCGGTTGATCGTTACCAACTGCATGACGCATCAGCAGCTGATGCAGGCAACACCGAAGGTGCCGGCTAAAAAGTCGCGTACATCTCCCAGACGAGAATCTCGGCGCCCGCTGGACCAGCGACCACACGTTGGCCAGCGCCGCCGCTGATTCGAGCAGCGTCACCTGCTGTCAATGTGGGCTGACCCTCGAGGTCGACGGTGCCGACTGCACAAAACAGATGGACGAACGGTGCGTCAGGAAGCTGAACTGTGCCGTTGGCAGGAATGCGTGCGGCATACAGCGCGGCATACTTCTGATGAATCGCAATCGCGCGTTCGTCCGCGTGCTTCGCAAGACCCGAAGCGACCACTGCTAACCCACCATCAGCGAGTTTGTCGTTGATGTCGAGTTGTTCGTAACCAGGGTTGATGCCCGCTTCATGCGGCGGAACCCACATCTGAATGAAGTGAACGGGCGCGTTGTGCGCGGGATCGCCAGTCAGAGTGAATGCGTCATTCTTCTCGGAATGCAAAATGCCTGTGCCCGCACTCATCCGCTGCGCCAGACCCGGATAAATAATGCCGTTGTGTCCCTCGGAATCTTGATGCACGAGCGCACCTGACAACACCCACGTCACGATTTCCATATCGCGATGAGGATGCGTTTCGAAACCAGTTCCTGGCTTGACGACATCGTCGTTGCTGACGAGCAACAATCCAAAATGGGTGTTACTTGGATCGTAGTGCTGGCCAAACGAGAAACAGTGATGTGAATCCAGCCAGCTGATCTGCGTCGCGAAGCGATCGGCTTTACGCATGAGCTGGACACCGGGAGCTACGGGAATTTGAGCCATGGCGGGAGTTTAAGCAAGTCCGCCGAGAGTGGCCTCCAGAAGAAAAATTGCCTGCGTCAGCCTCTCTTCGCGCGTATTTCACGCTCAGTTTGGAGACTCGCGGGTAACTCGTAAGGCTTAGCCCCCGTGCTCATCATTGTTGCCCCCGGTCAGGGATCTCAGACACCTGGAATGTTGACCCCGTGGCTCGAAAACTCAGCCTTCGCAGCAGTCATCGACAAAGCCAGCGCCGCCACCGGCCTTGACCTCCGTGTGCACGGCACCGAGAGTGATGCTGACACCATTCGTGATACCGCGATTGCACAGCCACTGATTGTGGCGGCAGGTCTTGGCTCTCTCGCTGCTGCCGAATCTGTCCTCGGATTCCCTGTTCTCAATGCTGACGCTGTCGCTGGTCATAGCGTTGGCGAAATCACTGCCGCGGCCGCCACTGGAGTGTTGAGCCTCGAAGATGCTTTGTCTCTCGTCGCTGTGCGCGGACGTGCGATGGCCGAAGCCGCTGCACAGGTGCAGACAGGCATGGCTGCCGTTCTCGGCGGCGAACGCGATGAAGTCATCACCACTCTCACTCGTCACGGTCTGATCGCTGCCAATGAAAACGGCGCTAAGCAGATTGTTGCCGCGGGCACTCTCGAACAGATTGACGCTCTCAATGCCGAACCGCCAACAGGCGCACGCGTGCGACCATTGCAGGTGGCTGGCGCATTCCATACGCAGTTCATGGCTTCTGCTACCGAAGCAGTGTGTGAAACCTCGACAGCGATGGCATCGTCGAATCCGTCAGTGCAGCTGGTCTCAAATCGCGGTGGCGAAATCGTCACCGACGGAGCCGATTTTGTCGCACGCCTTGTCTCGCAGGTTTCTTCACCAGTGCGCTGGGACCTGTGCATGGAGACTTTCCAACAAATCGGCGTCACAGGCATTGTGGAGCTCTTCCCTGGCGGCACTCTCACTGGAATCGCCAAGCGCGCCTTGCCAGGAGTTGAGTTGTTGCCCATCACCTCACCAGCAGACCTCGACCTGCTCGCAGACTTCGTGGCGCAGCACGCCCATCGCGTACCCTCAGCACCGACCGATAATGCTGAGGAAAGAAGCTAGATGACCGCCTCGATCGCCACCAACCCACGACGCTTTAGTCGGCTCAGCGGCCTCGGCGTTTTCCGTCCAGAGCGGGTCGTGTCGAACGATGAAATCTGCGAGAAGATTGAATCGTCCGACGAATGGATTCGCGAACGCAGCGGCATCATCGAGCGTCGTCACGCAGACGCTGAGACTTCCATCATCGACATGGCAGCTGCTGCCGCAGAACGTGCGATTGCAGATGCTGGGCTGACGAGCGCAGACATCGATGCCGTCATCCTCGCCACGATTTCTCATCCGCTGCAAACACCTTCAGCTGCAGTCTTGGTCGCCGATCGCCTTGGGCTCGTCGATCCTGGCGCTTTCGATATTTCTGCGGCATGCAGTGGATTCCCGTACGGCATTGGTCTCGCGGATTCGTTGGTCAGCAACGGTCAAGCCACCAACGTTTTGGTGATTGGCGTCGAGAAGCTCACCGACTGGACTGACCCTTACGACCGCGGCACCGCATTCATCTTCGCGGATGGCGCTGGTGCCGTCGTGGTGAGCCCAAGCGAAGAACCAGGAATCGGACCGACTGTCTGGGGTTCGAATGGCGCAGAAGCAGAAGCAATCATTTGTCTGCCGGACTGGAATGCGCTGCGGAAAGAAAACGCAGAGACTGGAATCGAAAAATGGCCAGTCCTGCACATGCAAGGACAAAAGGTTTTTCGCTGGGCAGTCAGCGAAATGGCACCGATCGCCAAGGAGGCGCTTGAAGTCGCGGGGCTCACACCTGACGACATTCAATTGTTCGTTCCGCATCAGGCCAACATGCGCATCACAGATGCGTTGGTTCGCGCACTTGGATTCCCCGAGACGGTGACCGTCGCACGCGACATTCAAACAGCCGGAAACACGTCTGCTGCGTCGATTCCGCTGGCACTCGATCGGCTTCGCCAAGAGGGTGTCGCAAAGTCAGGCGACCTCGCGTTGCTCATAGGCTTTGGCGCTGGATTGGCATACGCCGCTCAGGTAGTACGAATTCCATAAAAACAAGTTTCCGTGGGCACATGTTCACGGATGGTGCAGCACACCACAACAGGAGGAAACCCATGTCAGACCAGGAAATCCTGGACACCCTGCGCGGCATCGTTGCTGAAATCGCAGGTATCGACGAGAGCGCAATCGAACTCGACAAGTCTTTCGTTGATGACCTCGACATCGATTCACTTTCGATGGTCGAAATTGCAATGGAGATGGACAGCAAGCTCGGCGTCGGCATTCCAGACGAAGAGCTCAAGAACATCAAGACCGTTGGCGACGCCGTCAACTACGTCAAGGCAAATTCCTAAGACTTTGAGTGGGTGGCTCTGACCTCAGGGCCACCCAACTTCAAAGCCCACACACGGCACACCCGCACGTACGAAAAAGAGGGAACATGACCCGCACTGTTGTTGTCACCGGTATCGGCGCGACTACTCCACTTGCTGGCAATGCAAAGGACACCTGGGCAGCGTTGCTCGCTGGCACCTCAGGCATTCGTCCGATCGAAAACTTCGAAGCATCACATCTCTCTGTACGTTTCGCTGGAACCGTCGCTGTGGAACCACTCGACTCTGGTCTCGAAAAAGCCAAAGCTCGCCGTCTCGATCGCGGTCAGCAGTTCGCGGTTGTTGCAGCACGTGAAGCGTGGGCTGATGCGGGTGCGCCTGATGTCGACAAGACCCGCCTCGGTGTGGTCTGTGCCTCGGGCATCGGCGGCATCACTTCGATGGTGAACCAGTACGAAATCCTCATCAACGAAGGTCCACATCGCGTCTCGCCGATGGCAGTGCCGATGCTGATGCCTAACGGTCCGGCCGCTTGGGTTGGTCTCGAATTTGGCGCCAAGGCTGGCGTCCACACCCCAATCTCTGCATGTGCATCAGGCGCTGAAGCTGTCGCCTGGGGTGCACGCATGATTCAAGATGGTCGCGCAGATATCGTCGTGTGTGGCGGTACTGAGGCAGCGATTCATCCGCTCACGATTTCTGCGTTCGCCTCGATGCGTGCGCTGTCGACTCGCAACGACGATCCCGCAGCCGCGTCTCGCCCCTACGACAAAGGTCGCGACGGCTTCGTCATGGGCGAAGGTGCCGGCATGCTCGTTCTCGAATCTGAAGAACATGCTGCCGCTCGCGGCGCCAAGGTGTACGCCATCTACGGTGGCGTCGGCATGACCTCTGACGGTCACGACATTGCCCAACCTGATCCTGAAGGTGCTGGTGCCGTCCGCGCGATCCACGCAGCTCTCGCTGACGCTGGCCTCAGTGCAACGGACATTGCCCACGTCAACGCACACGCAACCTCTACCCCGCTAGGTGACGTTGCGGAAGCTTTGGCCCTTCGCACTGCGCTTGGTGCACATGCGAGCAGCGTCATGGTCTCGGGCACTAAGTCAATGACTGGACACCTTCTCGGTGGCGCAGGTGCAATCGAGAGCATTTTCTCTGTGATGGCAATCGTCGATCGCAAAGCTCCACCGACCATCAACATTCAGGACATGGAAGAAGGCTTGGGCATCGATGTCGTCAACGGCGTTGCTCGCGACCTGCCATCCGGCGACATCGCTGTTCTGAACAATTCGTTTGGTTTCGGCGGTCACGATGTGGCCGTCATCTTCAAGTCTGCTTAAGCGCGGATTCCCGCAGCGACACCTCTAGCCGACTCGATGTACCCAGCGGACAGAGTCGCCGTCTGAGGCAATGCGAAACGGCTCGAGTTCTGCGTCCCATTGGGCACCGAGCATCAGGTTGAGTGCGCGTCGCAGTTCACCTGGGTTGTCAGCATGACGATCCATCGCAGTGCGGATGCGCTGTTCGTTCAGCGTGATGTCACCGTTGACATCGATATCGGCGCGATAGAGCCCAAGATCGGGTGTGAACGAGAAGCGCTGATCACAGCCGCCTCCGTGCACGAACTCAGTGATCTCAAATCGAATGTTTGGGATGCGCATGAGGCGGGATGCGAGCGCGGCCGCGGTGCCAGGAGTGGCGATCCACTCCACGTCAGTGCGCACCGCAGAGGGCGCGATGGGCTGAGGGCTCCACTGCAGCTTGATGGACTCGCCGAGCACCTCGCTGACAACCCACTCGAGTGGGCCAGTCATCGCGCGGGTGCAGGTATGCACCAATAGCGTCCCACGGGCACGCTGAGATGCCGATGTAGACGCTGGTGCAGAAGTGTTGATCACCATGGCAAGGCCTTTCGTACTGAACTTCGCCTTCCCCAGCGCGGCTCAGTAGTGGTGATCGAGGCTGATACTAGCCCCGGCGACTCGGGGTTGTCACCCCTGATTTTTAAGCCACTGCGTCAGCAGAGGGCCGATTCGGTGCCAGTTTTTGTAGGCAATGTCCTCAGGGTGGGCGCTTTCGAGCGCGATCAGCAATTTCTCCGCCGCTTCGGGGACTGAGTCCACGATGTGTCGAACAGGATGCACATAACTGCGAATCGTGAAGATGATGGCATCCGTGCTGGGCAGGCGGCGCAACGTCTGCCGCTCAACACGGAAATACACCTCGTCAGCGATGTTGTCGTCGTTAAGGTCGTCCCGCAGTTTCACGTCGGGCTGGAAGAGCGCAGAGTCGTCGACCAATGTCCAGTTAAACCGATACACAGGACGCTCGACCGTCATGCGATCCATGGTGAAGTCGACGGCTTCCCCAATTTCACGCGCGTACCCCGGCACAGGCTCGTGGATGCCGAGCATCGTCTTGCCCATCTTCTCCATCAAGCGCCAGCGAGAAGGTGCACACAACACTGCACCTGCGAGCACCCAGCCCTCATCGGCGCGAACCATGATGCAGATATCTTCTTGAAGAAGTCGGGCGAGAGCCTCCAGCGGATTCACAAAGTCCACCAGCGACACGGACTGGCCGACTTCATGATCAAACACTGTGCGTTGGCCGAGGTGGTTCGGTGCGACATGGAAACGCTCGCCGTGAAACTCGGTCAAGTTGTCCAGTGCCAACTCCCACATTTCGAGGGCGGGCGCGATTCCGATCGAATGCATGGCGAGAACATCGCGTCGCCGTTGGGCGAGCAACTCAAGCTTGTCGAGCAGTTCATCGTGGCGCGCATCATCGATTTCGAACCACTGCGCGAGATCTAAGGTGCGTAGCCCAACATTCATCTTGATGCCCCGCGCATCGACAGGAAAGTAGGTCACGCGGTGAGAATAATTGCTGACCGTGCGGTAACTAAAGAGGGTCAGAGGCGACATCTCCTCACGGCAGAATAAGCCCCTGACACTAACTGAGGAGAAAAATGTCTGTTGCCTACGGTTCACCACGAGTTCTTGTCGAGACGATTCGCACGGCATGGGTTCGTGACATTGCGCTGGTAGCGGCCTCGATCGCGTTTATCGCTGGTGCCGCTCAGGTCTCGATTCCACTCCCCTTCTCTCCAGTTCCTTTGACCGGCCAGACCTTCGCTGTGCTCCTGAGCTGTGCCGCTCTCGGCACTTGGCGCTCGGTGATTGCCACTTCGAGCTATGCACTGCTCGCGGTCGCGGGCCTGCCTGTGCTGGCTCCAAAGGAAGACGGCTCACACGTCACTGGCCTCGCGGTGTTCAGCATGGCGAGCCTCGGTTACGTTCTTGGCTTCATCGTCGCTGCGTTCGTGGTCGGTCGCGTCGCTGAGCGCGGTTGGACCAAAACTCCTGCTCGCGCAGCGCTCGTGATGGTGTTCGGCAACCTCGCGATCTACGCGGTCGGCGTGCCCGTTCTCGCCGCCGTGACAGGCGCAGACGCAGCGACCGCTCTCGAGTGGGGTCTCTACCCCTTCCTCATCGGTGACGCCATCAAGATTGCACTCGCTGCTGGACTGTTGCCATCCGCGTGGGCTGCGATCTCATCGCTGCATCGCAACGACTAAATCTGCTCTCGATGGACAACACTCCCCTCGTCTTGGCGCAACTTCCGGCGCTTCTTGATCTCGCTGCTATTGCGGCTGGCGCTCTGTTTGGCACTGCTGTTGCTGTCGCCCGCAAAGCTCCGCTAGTTGGCGTGATGCTGCTCGGCGTCCTCATGGGTCTTGGCGGCGGAATGATTCGAGACGCTTTGCTCGATGTGCCTGTCGAAGCACTGCACAATGACATGTTCTTGCCCGTCGCGGTGGGTGTCTCGCTCTTAGGTTTACCGATTGCTCGTCGCATCACTGAACACCCTTACGTGGGTCTCGCGCTCGACGGATTGTCACTCGGAATGTTCGTCATGGTTGGCACAGAGAAGGCCGTCATCCTCGGCTACTCCGCGAGTGCTGCCATTCTGATTGGGTTGATTACCGCGATCGGCGGCGGCACCATCGTCGACCTACTCGTCGGCGAGCGCCCGATGGTCATGCGTCACGGCCCATGGTTTGCGTCAGCTGCGGTTGTTGGCGCAGCACTCTTCGTTGTGCTGTATCCATTTATCGTGACCGGCCTTGTCGAAGTACTAGTTGTCGCTACAGTCGCGAGCATTCGATTCACTAGCGAACGAATGGGTTATGCCGCACCGTCAGTACAGACGCTGCGAAACATCAAACGCAAGTAACTTTAAGAGTTGCCGCTACGACGCTGGAACATTCGGCGCGCAGCGTCTGGGCCCGACTTGCGGGCGTCAGTCTTGTCGTTTCCGACAGACTGGCTCTTCGACGCTGAGTTCTTGTTCTTCTTAGCCTCAAGTGCCGCCAAAAACGCAGCCTTAGCAGGATCGCTGCTTGCAGGCTTTGAGTTGTCAGAGTTTTTTGCGTCGGTCATGCCTGCATTTAACACCACGCAAGAGACAATCAGCCAATGCAGACCTGTGTTTCTATGGCCGACGTCATGGCGATACGACAATTCCTGTTGGACTCGTACCGAATCCACAATGGGCTCTACAACTGGGAGCCGCGTCGCTGGGAAGGTCTGGTCTTCCATCGCAATGATGCGGATCGACTCGCGACCCGTGCGCGAATCGCACAGACCGTAGGCATTCTGCGCGGGCCCACGGGATTCATTCAGGGCGTTGCCATTGATGAATATCCCGGCGGCTACTTCTTACAGACGATCCAAGGCGATGTGGAGAGTCAGACCCAACTTGTGGCATGGATCGTTGATGAACAGATGATCACCATCAACGACACCACTTTTGCTGAAATTTGGTGCGGCGAGAACGACATTGCCCTGCAGGACATTCTTCTTTCTCACAATTTCGTGCCCACGAGCCACCACCAGATTCGGCGGCACCAGGTGCTGGACTCTTCGCCCACACCGCTTGCCCCCTTGCCCGACGGTTACGCGGTGAGAAGTATCAGCAGTGGCGACGATATGCCGTCCGATGCTCAACGAATGGCGGAGCTGCTCAATGCAGCCTTTGGAAGAGGATTTCATTCTGCTGAGGAGTATCAAAACTTTCTCACCCTCGCGCCCAGTTGTCGCACCGAGCTAGAAATTGTCGTGACAGCACCAGACGGCAGTTTTGCTGCGCACGCCGGCTTCACCGCCCACGAGGAAGAGTCATTCGTCGTCGTTGAGCCGGTGTGCACGCACCCAGATCATCAGAACCTTGGACTCGCAAGAGTTGCGATGACCGAAGGACTCAATCGCTGTCGCGCTCTAGGAATTCGTGACGCGTACATTGAAGCCTGGTACAGCAATCCAGTCTCCAACCATGTCTATCAGAGCATGGGCTTCACAGAGCCGTCGAGTGAATACATCTGGCGACGAGAGCAGTAGCCTCGCCTCATGCCGTCGCTGTCTGAGAGAAACTCGTTTCGAAGCCTCAGACATCGCAACTTCCGACTCGTGTGGGGTGCTGGGCTTGTCTCAAACGTGGGCAGCTGGGCTCAGATCATCGCTCAAGACTGGCTGGTGTGGGAGCTGACCAAGAGTTCTCTCGCCATCAGCATTGCCGCAACAATTCAGTTGATTCCAGCGCTGATTTTTAGTTTGCCAGCAGGCATGATTGCGGATCGCCTCCCTAAGCATCGACTGCTTGTAGTAACCAACGCCGTAGCGGCTGCAACAGCAGCGCTGACGGCATTCTTGGTGATGACTGACCTCATTCAGTATTGGCATGCCCTCGTCCTGTGTTTCGTTGTCGGCACTGCCAACGCGTTCGATGCGCCGATTCGACTGTCTTTTGTCTCCGAACTTGTTGGTCATGATGATCTGCCCAACGCAGTGAGCCTCAACTCTTCAAGTTTCAACATCGCGCGCCTCATCGGGCCAGCGGCATCAGGCATTTTGATTTATCGGTTCGGAACTGGCCCCTCATTCTTAATTAATGCCGTCTCCACGATGTTTGTCATCGGCGCCTTGCTATCGCTTCGGACGAGTGAACTTCATCTGAGCGAGCAACCTGCCGTGCGCGGCTCCATCAAGCAAGGCTGGGCCTACTTGTGGGCGCGACCAGATCTCCGTGCGACGTTGCTAGTGGCCCTCTTCACCAGTGCGTTTGGCCTCAACTTCAACTTCTTTAATGCCATCATGGTCACTCAGGTGTTCAATGAAAACGCCGCAGTGTTTGGCACTCTCGGAACGGTCGTAGCAGTGGGTTCGCTGAGTGGTGCGCTGCTATCGACTCGCATTGAACATCTACGCACGCCTCGAAACATCATGCTCGGCGCCACCACTTTCGGTGGACTCTTGATGCTGATATCTGTTACTCCAAACCTGTATGTGTACGCAAGCGTTTTGCCCTTTGCCGGGATCATCGTGCTCATGACGATGATTAGTGCGAACTCGTCGATGCAGACACACACCGATCCAGCTATTCGCGGTCGCGTCATGGCTTGGTACGTGATGGCGTTCAATGCGCCATTCGGTCAACCTTTACTCGGTTGGATTTCTGAGCAGTACGGACCACGGTGGGCGGTCGCATTTGGTGGAGCCATGACTGCACTGGCAGCAATCTGCATTGGTGCAATTTTCCGAGGTCGGCTCAGCCGCCCCTCGGACTACTCAGTCGCATCGGTCATTCAGGCCGTTGGACGTCTCTGAACTGTCCGCTTACATAACACCCACGGTGAGCCGAACAAATCCTGACAATCGGTCTTTATGTTTCTCACTACCAGGCACTCACTGCGCCAGCACCGAAAGGGAAATCATGAACGATCAGAACAACGCCAACGATTGGGCCGAGCCAGGCGAAGCAACCCCGACTTCGGATGCTGTTGCAGACAACACAAACTCGACGACGCCCACTAAGACCAAGAAGAAGTGGAGCACGGCTGCTGTCGCAGGCATTGCTGCAGCTTGCTTGGCCTCCGGTGCTATCGGTTTTGGCATCGGCAACTTCACCTCGCACCACGACGGCCCT
>JAFMIT010000150.1 GCA_017853815.1 Actinomycetota bacterium | reverse complement strand
ATCGTCCAGTATCAGGCGGTCATCCAGCTGGCCCAGATGGCCCCGCAGATTTACGACCTGCCGTACCTGCATCGCCAGATGCTTGAGGTGCTGGGTATCAAGAACGCCCAGAAACTCGTGCCCTTGGTTGACGACGAGGACCGCAAGCCGCGTGATCCGATCAGCGAGAACATGGACGTCATCAACGGCAAGCCGGTCAAGGCGTTCATCTACCAAGACCACGACGCACACATCGCCGTCCACATGTCGATGATGCAAGACCCGAAGACGCAGCAGTTGTTGGGACAGAACCCCAATGCGCAGACCATGATGGCGGCTATGAACGCCCACATCGCGGAACACTTGGCGTTTGCCTACCGCCAGCAGGTAGAACAGCAGGCTGGTGTGCCGCTGCCTCCGCCTAATTCGGATATGGACGAGCAGACCGAGCTCGCGGTGTCGCGTCTGGCAGCTATCGCCTCGCAGCAGCTCCTACAGAAGAACCAAGCCGAAGCTCAGATGATGCAGAACCAGCAGATGATGCAGGACCCGCTAGTCCAGATGCAGATGGCTGAGCTTGAGATCAAGAAGGGCGAGCTGGAGCTCAAGAAGCAGAAGCTTCAGATTGACGCTGCCGAGAAGCAAGACCGCATCGAGATCGAAGAGAAGCGCATCGCTTCACAGCAAGAAATCGCTGGCCTCCAAGTTGGGGCCAAGGTTGCAACGGACAAGGCAAACCTGTCCGCCAAGCAAGAGCTAGAGGGTCTCCGGGTCGGCGTCGAAGTCGCTCGGGAAGCTCTGGCCGCACAAAACCCCCCTGTTTCCCCTGAAAAAGCAGCACCTAAGGAGAGTGAATGAGTAGCGACCTACTGAAGTACCTAGCCGATAAGGTCAGCGACGAGATCAAACCGCTCATGGATGATCTCGCTCGCGGGGCCTGTAAGGACCACGGTGACTATAAGTATGCCTGCGGGATTATCCGTGGGCTTATGATCGCAAACGGTATCTTCGCCGATACCGCACAACGCTTGGAACATGACGATGACTGATATTATCGGTGCGGCCAAACCCGCGCTCGTTGATCTTGATGGTAAGCCGATCCCCAAGGTAGGCGCTGCCCCTGAACTCCCCATCGAAGAACGCGCTAAGATGCTCCCGGAGCCGTCAGGCTACCGCATCCTGTGCGGCGTCCCTGAGGTCGAAGAAAAGACCGCTGGCGGCATCTTCAAGGCCGACGTCACTCTTCACCACGAAGAGCTGACCACGCCGGTCCTGTTCGTGCTCAAGGTCGGCCCGGACGCATACAAGGACGAAAAGCGGTTCCCTAGTGGCCCGTGGTGCAAGGAGGGTGACTTCATCCTCACGCGTCCGATGGCTGGTAGCCGCGTAAAGATTCATGGCCGTGAGTTCCGTCTCATCAATGATGATTCGGTCGAAGCAGTCGTGGAAGACCCCCGGGGCATTTCCCGCGCTTAACGGGCGTAACCCGTACAAAAGGAGAAGACCATGGCTACTCAGCCTGATGACGACTTCTCGTTCGAGATCGAGGACGAGAACACCCCTGTTCCTGAAGACAACAAGCCTGAAATTGACGTCGAAGACGATACCCCAGAGGAAGACCGTGGGCGCGAGCCCATGCCTAAGGAGATCGTCGAAGAGCTAGAGGCTGACGAACTCGAAGAGTACTCCGAGAAGGTCAAAATCCGCCTCAAGCAGATGAAGAAGGTCTGGCACGACGAGCGGCGTGAGAAGGAACGCCTTCAGCGTGAGCAGAACGAAGCTCTGGCCGCAGCCCAACGCCTCCTCGAAGAAAACCGGACCCTCAAGCAAAACCTGTCTAAGCGCGAAGAAACCCTCGTTGGTAGCTTCAAGGAAAATGCTGAGTTCGAGGTGGAGAAGGCCAAGCGCGAATACCGCGAAGCTTACGAAGCCGGTGATGCTGACCGTCTGGTTGATGCGCAAGAGAAGCTAAATATTGCTTCGTACAAGCTCCAGCAGATCAATAATTACCGTCCTACTTTACAGGCTGAAGAACCTGAGGTAGAAGTACCAGTACAGCAGGTGCAACAGCCCCAGCTCGATGCTAAGACCGTTGCGTGGCAAGAGCGTAACACATGGTACGGCATCGACCCGGAGATGACCGCATCCGCTCTCGGGCTTCACCAGAAGCTCGTTAACGAACGTGGCGCGCAGTACGCGGGCACCGACGAATATTGGGACGCTATCGACAAAACGATGCGTCGTCGCTTCCCCGATTATTTCGGTGAAGAAGAAGTGGTCAAAGAAAAGGCCCCTTCGCGTGAAGCTAAGCCCTCGGTTGTAGCTCCCGCTTCTCGCAGCCGATCCCCCAAGAAGATCGTGCTTAAGCAGTCCCAGATCGCAATCGCTAAAAGACTGGGCCTGACTCCCGAGCAGTATGCTCGTGAACTGATGAAGATGGAGAACTGATATGACTGAACGTGGACTTAGTGCGGACCTCGACGAAGCTCTCGGCACAAATCGAGCCCCCCGCAAATCTCGCGAAGAATCGGAACGCCCTAAGGTTTGGCAGCCCGCTTCGATGCTGCCGGAACCCGACAAGCAGGCTGGTTACGTGTACCGCTGGGTACGTGTATCCACCCTCGGTCAGAACGATGCCCGCAACATCTCGGCTAAGACGAGGGAAGGTTGGGAACCGGTCCGGATCGAGGAACAGCCGAAGTTCCGTATGATGGTCGATCCTGATAGCCGCTTCAAGGACAACATCGAAGTCGCAGGGCTGCTGCTCTGTAAGGCTCCGAAGGAAATGATGGAACAGCGTAAGGCATACTTTGCTGGTAAAAATCAGGCCCAGATGGAGTCCGTGGACAGCAACTTTATGCGTGAGAACGACGCTCGTATGCCTCTCTTCCGTGAAAAGCGGTCTACGACGTCATTTGGCAAAGGCTAAGCTAGGAGCTTAACATGGCATACCCCACTGTTTCAGCCCCGTATGGGCTGGTCCCGATCAACCTGATCGGCGGTCAGGTGTTTGCTGGTGCCACTCGCCAGATTCCGATTGCTACCAATTCTTCGACGGCCATCTACTACGGTGACGTCGTGAAGCTGGGCAGCGACGGTACTCTGTCGAAGGACACCGGTACCAACGCCGCAACCCCGGTTGGCGTTTTCCTCGGTTGCTCGTACACCGATCCGGTGTTCGGTAAGACCTTCCGTCAGTACTACCCCGGTACCACGAACATCTCGGACGTTCAGGCATTCGTGCAGGACGACCCGGACGCTCTGTACAAGGTAGCTGTCGTTTCGAGCGGTACCACCATCGGTAGCGTCACCCGCACTGCGGTTGGCAACAACGCCGTTCTGGTCCAGAACTCGGGTTCGACCATCACTGGTAACTCGCAGGTCGCTGTTAGCGCCACCACCAACACCACTTCGACGTGGCCGGTGCGCATCATCGACGTAATCCCCGAAACTTCGCCTGCTGGCTACCCCGGTTCGTACACCGAGGTCGTCGTCAAGTGGAATCAGGGCATGCACCAGTACCTCAACCCCACTGGCGTGTAAGG
>JAFMIT010000030.1 GCA_017853815.1 Actinomycetota bacterium | reverse complement strand
ATGTCGTTTGCAGCTGTTCGTGCCTGGCTCCACTCATCCTGCGTAGGAAGCCAAGATTGTTCCGCAGGTGTCGCGGTTACCTGCGGGCAGATTGGTTCATTAGCGGCGAGTGCTGGATCAGAGACCAGCGTCAGCGCAGTGCTCATCACGGCGACGCTTGCTAAGGCGATTCTGCGAAGCATTGCGTGACCACCCCTGTCCCTTGGGTTGCGTCAATCTAGCGCGATGGGAGTCAGGTAGGTCTTCGATTTCGCCTGAGAGTTTGCTGTGTATCGTTACAAATCACATATGTGCTAACGCGCATGAACTGGTTCAGCAAACCATTCTTTTGAAAACTTCAAGATTTCGGCATCACTCAAACTTTCGAGATGAGTGTCCACCGCGCCGACAATCTTGCGAGCTGTATCTGCGTGATAGCGCTCGAGATACTGAACGAGCTTGAGCATCTCGTTGGCTTTGCCTTTGCCGTGCCCTACTAAGAGTATTTCTTTCGCGGGAGCGAGCAGCTGTGCGATATCTTCAAAGTAATCACGATCGAAAACGTCAGTTTCGTTGTGATGGTTTCTTTGGACCTGCCGGTAGTGATTGTTTCGTTGGTCGTCCGGTTCAGGCATTAACACCTGTGGTCTGGTGCCGGCGGGATCGTTGACTGCCCAGACTTTTGTGATGCCACGAGTGACAGCGGCGACGGCAACTCGGTGAGTGAGTTCGATGGTCATGGTGGACTCCTTTCGGAGGGTCTAGATGCAAAGTAATTGCGTCTGATTCTCAAAATAAGGGCCAAAAGACGGTTTTCCTGCCTGTTTTATGGGGAATAGGCTGTTTGAGGCGGTTTTTGAGCGGGTGGGCTGTCTCTGCTCTGCGATAATTCGGGCATGCAAACGAGCCTTTCAGACCTCGACGTGCTCGAAGCAGAAGCAATCGACATCCTGCGCGAAACTGCTGCTGCCTTCGAGAAGCCCGTGATGCTTTACAGCATCGGCAAGGACTCTGGTGTCCTGCTTCACCTTGCGAAAAAGGCGTTTGCGCCCGCCGCGATCCCGTTCCCGCTACTCCATATCGACACGACGTGGAAGTTCCGCGAGATGATCGAGCATCGCAACAACATCGCGAAGCATTATGGCGCCGAACTTCTCGTGCACACCAACCAAGAAGGCGTCGAAGAAAACATCACGCCATTCACGACTGACGCGCAGGAATACACGCGCATCATGAAGACTGTTGCTCTGCGCCAGGCGTTGGACTCTTTTGGTTTCGATGCAGCTATCGGTGGCTCACGCCGCGACGAAGAACGCAGTCGCGCGAAAGAGCGCGTGTTTTCGCTCCGCCTTCCAGGTCATCGCTGGGAACCTCGCTCGCAGCGCCCCGAAATGTGGCGCACGTACAACACGCGTCTGGCAGAGGGTCAGACGATGCGCGTCTTCCCGTTGAGCAACTGGACCGAGCTTGATGTGTGGCGTTACACGAAACGAGAAGAAATTCCGGTCGTGCCGCTGTACTACGCAAAGCCACGCCCAGTCATCGAGCGCAAGGGCGCCCTCATCATGATTGAT
Organism: Actinomycetota bacterium; assembly: GCA_017853815.1. Lineage (GTDB taxonomy): Bacteria > Actinomycetota > Actinomycetes > S36-B12 > UBA5976 > JAFMIT01. Next base: position 13,941 of record JAFMIT010000030.1, on the reverse strand, counting down.
GACGAGCGATACCCGCTGGAGGCAGGCGAGCAGCCCGAGATGAAAGTTATTCGCTTCCGTTCGCTTGGTTGCTACCCGCTGTCTGCTGCGGTCGAAAGTCCCGTCGACAACATTGATGATCTGATCAAAGAACTCGTGGAGACTCGCTTGTCTGAGCGTGCCGGCCGCCTTATCGATGGCGAGAAGAGTGCCTCGATGGAAGCCAAGAAGGTTGAGGGTTACTTCTAATGACGGAAACTTCAATCCTTCGTATCGTCACGTGCGGTTCGGTCGATGACGGCAAGAGCACGCTGATCGGCCGACTCATCGCTGAGACCTTGAGTGTTCCTGAGGACGTACTCGAGTCTGCACGATGGACACGACGTACTGGCTCGACGATTCCCGCGGGCGAAATTGACTTCAGTCTTCTGACTGACGGTCTCGAAGCAGAGCGTGAGCAGGGCATCACGATCGATGTTGCGTATCGTCATCTTGATCTTCAAAATGGCAATCGCGCGATCATTGCCGATGCGCCAGGTCACGAGCAGTACACCCGCAATATGGCGGTGGCAGCGTCGACCGCTGATGTCGGCATCTTGCTCGTTGATGCTGCTCGAGGTGTCCGCACCCAGACATTCCGTCACCTCTCTATCTGCGCAATGATGCGAGTGTCTTCAGTGGTTATTGCCATCAACAAAATGGATGCAGCTGACTGGAGCGAAGCGACATTCAACGAGCTTTCGGCCCGCGTCAATCAGACTGCACAAGAACTCGGAATCACCAACGTCATCACGATCCCCGTGTCCGCACTGACTGGCGCATTCGTCACCGAGCGCACGGGCGATGCACCGTGGTACAGCGGTCCCACCCTTCTCGAAGCTCTACGCAGCATCACCAAAGCCAGCACCACCATCGAGGGTGCACTTCGTCTTCCAGTTCAGCTGATTCTTCGCGCGGACAACTACCGCGGATATGCAGGTCAACTCGTGGCGGGCTCCCTCGGTGCAGGCGATGCCATCAAGGTTGGACGCTCTGGCGTTACTGCGGTCGTTGAATCTGTGACCGTCGCCGGTGAACCAGTTGAGCGCGCAATCGCGGGTCAAGCTGTCGGGTTCACGACAGTTACTGAAGTTGATATCACACGTGGCGATGTCATCATTGAAGGTAGCAGCGACAAGGTTGGCAATGACCGCTTTGCTGTCGAGGTTGTGTGGATGCACGAAAAGCCTTTGGCGCGCGGTCGCAGCTACTGGCTTGTGAGCAATTCGCAGACTGTTGCAGTCACGGTGACAAACATTCGCGATCGCGTTGAAGTTGAGACGGGTCATCGTCACTCTGCGCGCACTCTTCAAATCAACGAAATTGGTCACATCGAAATTGCGGCTGACTCACCAATCTTCCTCGATCGTTATGCCGATATTCGCGAGACTGGTGGTTTCCTACTAGTCGATCGCGCCAACAACGACACGGCAGCTGCGGGCATGATGCTTCATGAAATGCGCCGCGGCATCAACATCCACGAGCAGGCGTTCGACGTCACGCGTGAACTGCGTGAAGAGCTCATGGGCCATAAGGGTCGGGTGCTCTGGTTCACCGGTTTGTCGGGCTCTGGCAAGTCGACGATTGCGAGTGAAGTTCAGCGTCAACTGCATGCCCGTGGTGTGCACACGTACGTGCTCGATGGCGACAACGTGCGTCTTGGGTTGAACAAGGATCTCGGCTTCACGCCAGAAGATCGGGCGGAGAATGTTCGTCGTGTAGGCGAGCTTGCCAAGCTCATGATGGATGCGGGTCTCGTGGTTATCGTGAGTCTGGTGTCGCCATTCCGTGAAGATCGCGATTCGGTTCGAGCGGGCTTTGCTGCCGAAGATTTCGCCGAGATCTTCGTGGATACGCCTCTCGAAGTGTGCACTCAGCGTGACGTGAAGGGCTTGTATGCCCGCGCAGAACGCGGTGAAATCCCGAACATGACCGGCGTTGGTCAAGATTACGAAGTGCCACTGAATCCGACGCTGGTTGTCGCTGGTACGGGTGAGCTCGCCGACTCGGTCGCCCAAGTCATTGCTCTAGTCGCCAAGTAAGGATTGTCATGCAGGAGATTTTCCAGTTCGCCGTCGCCGGTGGCTTCGCGCAGATGGTGGACGGAATGCTCGGCATGGCGTTCGGTGTCATCTCCTCGACGCTGCTCGTTGCACTCGGTGCCGCTCCGGTTGGAGCATCGATGGCAACTCACTTCGCGAAGTTCGGTACCTGTGCCGCTAGCGGTATCGCGCATTGGAGGCAGGGCAACGTCGACAAGGCAATCGTTCTGCGCCTCGGTCTCGCTGGCTCCGTGGGTGCGATGCTCGGCGCAGGTGTGCTCGTCCACGTGGCGATGGGTGACGCCAAAATCTGGATGTCCGCTCTGCTGATGTTCTTGGGTTTCTTAATCCTTTTGCGGTTTGGTGCAGACATTCGCCTTATCCCAGCGATTTCGGGTCGCCCACGTTCCAACATGCTCGTGCCTTTGGGCCTCATCGGCGGATTCGTCGATGCCACGGGCGGCGGCGGTTGGGGTCCTGTGACGACTCCGACGCTGCTGACGGTCACCAAGACTGAACCCCGCATGGTGATCGGCACAGTCAACGCAGCGGAATTCATTGTTGCGACCAGCGCCACCATCACATTCCTTGTCACGGCCTCAATGGAAGGCATGGTGTGGCAGCCGGTTATCGGACTCATCATCGGCGGAGTCATTGCCGCACCAATCGCTGCAAAACTCGCAGGCCGGTTCCCTCACGCACCGCTAGGAACCTTGGTCGGCGGCTTGGTCGTTCTCACGAACGCCAACACCATCATGCTTGGAACTGAGGTAGTCGACCAGACGCGCGTTTGGACACTTCTCGGAATCTTTATGGGCGCGGTTCTACTCGCTGCTGCTGCTTGGCGCCGCGAGAAGTCTGAAGCTGGCCTCGCAGACGATCCGGATTACGCGGCTTAAGCGCTCTTCTTTTTGCCGTGCATGTGCTCGAGTTTTTGTGAGAGCACGTCGCGCCAAGTCGACTCATTGAACCTGATACCGAGCAGATTGCAGATCGCCTGGGGGGCAGCTGCGTCCGCAATAAAGTCTTCATAAGTCACTACAACGCTGGACTCAGGATGAGCAGCCGCGTAAGCCCGCGCCCGCGCTTCGAAGCGCTCTAGCTTTGCCCTATCTGAGGCTTGCTTTTCGGCTGGCATCTCTGCCCACCAGCCACTCTTCATGACGTTATCAAGATTGCGGAACAAGAAAATCACCGCACCTGGTGCGTAGAGCGAGCGGAGCCAGTCGAGAGTGTCGTCGAACTTCTCGGGATTGACGTACGAGTACCAGCGAATTTCTTTGAAGCCAATGGTCTTTGGAATCGGTCGCGATGGGTACAGCTGATTGAGCATCGCATCGGCAATATCGCGCCGCCAGCGCTTAGGAGTGAATTGATGTGAGCCATACCAAGGGCTCTCTGGATTTTCGCGGCCACCGTAGGGCTTTTGACGAGAGTCCCGGAGCTTTTGTTCTGCTTCCATTGCAGGCAGTGGGAACAAGTAATTCTCACCCTTAAGGTCACAGCCCGGAAGCTTCGTCAGATATTTGGTGAGCAACGTGCTGCCACTGCGGCCGTACGTCACAACATAAACCGATCGCATGCGGCTGTAGCCAGAGTAAGGCGGCAGGATTCGACCGAGAAATTTTCGAAGCCATAGAGGGAAATAGACGCGAGCGCTATAGCGTCGAACTAGACGCATAGGGTCCTTAATGGCGCGCACTGCACGATTCACAACACTCGCCACAGTTCCTCCAGCTCATCGAATTCGCCAAGCCTACGCGATGGCATGCTGACGATTGCTTACAGGAAAACGACGCCAGTGAGTTCTTCGCTGACGGTCCACAGACGTGCAGCGAGTGCTTCGTCGCGTGCCGCAGCAATGGGAGTTACGAGTCGTGGATAACCACGCCACTCTCCCCAGCCGTCTGGACCGACGTATGCCGCACTTGGCACTTCGAGCGCCGTTGCGGCATAGAGCTGGGGGAGAGCGCCCATTTCGGCGGACTGGGCAATGGCGACTTCGAAACGGCGCGCGAGCCGACGAACCGCACCGCCGACCTGAGGCGCGACGCTCGCCGAAAGATTCGTGGCGGAGTAGCCCGGGTGCGCTGCAACCGAAGTGAAGTTGACGACGCCGTGCTTCTTGGCTCGACGGTCGAGTTCGAAAGCGAAAAGCAGATTCGCAAGCTTGCTCTGCGAATAGGCGCCCCAGGCGGAGTAACCCTTCGTCGCATCAAGATTGTCGAAGTCGATCTTGCCGGGCTTGTGAGCGTTTGAGGCGAGCGTCACGACTCGTGGTTTCAGCGCTTTCATCAATCCAGACCAGAGGTGGCCCGTGAGCGCGAAATGGCCAAGGTGGTTGGTACCAAACTGAAGTTCGAAACCATCTTTTGTGCGGCTCAGAGGTGGAGCCATCACGCCGGCATTGTTGATGAGGCAATCGATCGGCGAGGTTGAGAGCGACGCCGCAAAATCGCGGATGCTCTCGAGGGACGCGAGGTCAAGCTCTCGGACGTCAATCTCTGCAGGTCCAACCTCGGCAACCATCTCGTCGCGAGCAGCCTTGCCCTTAGAAACATCGCGGCAGGCGAGCGTCACGGTCGCGCCGCGTCTAGCCAATTCCTTCACGGTGACGTAGCCGAGACCGCTGTTTCCGCCGGTGACGACGAAGTGTTGACCTCGAATCTCGGGCATGTCTGAAGCGGTCCAGTGGACACGTACTGCGTGAGAACTCATGCCCGTAGCCTTGCATCGAAGCCATTTCGGGGCGATTTCGACCCACTCCCGCTTGTGGGCTATCCTTCGCGGGCTGTTATCGCTGTGAGGCGAAAAACTGCGCCCCCTTAGCTCAGTAGGCAGAGCGTCTCCATGGTAAGGAGAAGGTCTGCGGTTCGATTCCGCAAGGGGGCTCTGAACCAAAAGCCCCGGCTTTTGTTTCGGGGCGGGGTAGCTCAGCCTGGTAGAGCAAGCGGCTCATAATCGCTGTGTCGCCGGTTCAAGTCCGGCCTCCGCTACGTAGGGACTCGAAAGAGTCTCGAGCACGTTTCGCAACCGCGGGATGTGTCCCAGCAAGGCTAGGAGATTGCTATGGCTAAACAATCCGATATCCGTCCGAAAATCACCATGGCATGTGGCGATTGCAAAGGACGCAACTACATCACCCGCAAGAATCGTCGTAATGACCCAGATCGCATTGAGTTGAGCAAGTTCTGCGCAACTTGCGGCAAGCACACGACGCACAAGGAAACTCGCTAACCGCGACTTCTGCTCTTGCCTCAACGGCTGTCTTCTTCTGAAGGCAGCCGTTGTTGTTTCACATATCCCAAGGCAAGCTGATGCCCAGCTCGTGCTGCAGTTTGACGTTTGAATTCAAGTAAACGGCCCGAAGAAAACGTCTATCCGTCTCACGTACCTTGATGCCGAATATCGACTCAGGCTTTAGCGCAATGGGCAATCGGCGAATGGCGCCAGGGATTGGTCGTGGCCAGGCACTCGCGCGCAGGTCCAGCGACGTAGCCCGCTGATTCACGGATGCGTCCAAATCGAGTGGCCCAAAATGTGGATCTACGCCCACGTGTTCAAATGCTCTGCGCGCTGTCCGTTCTCGGGCGACAGTTGAAACCATGTCAGTTTCGTATATGAGGATGAGGAACCGTTCTGGCGGAAAGAGTTCGAACCACCGAGTCAGCTGCTCCCAGTAAAGACCCGGTTCGATGAGATCTCGTTCTTGCATAGCTTCAACCATGGGAGTCCTTGGGGAGACTCTGCCGTGCTTAATGTTGTGAAAGTACGCGGAAATAGCTCGATCGACTGGGTCTCGAAGTGAGACGATGAATTTTGCATCTGGGGTTACATTCCGTATTTGTGCAGCTGCATCTTTCGGGAACCAAGGGTGTTTGGCGGCCTCTGGGTCCAAAACCAGTCGCAGATAGTTTGGGGTGAAGTCGCCGACCGCTCGAGTGGTCGACGAGGCTAAGAATTGAGATGAGTACCAATCCACACCTTGCGAGAAATTCCGTTGGGTGTCGAAGAAATGGACTTCCTTATTCAGTCCCGTGCAGATCTCAGGATGTGGATGCATAACGTGATGCAACCAAGATGTGCCAGCTTTCTGAGCACCGAGAACATAAAACGACGGAAGCATGGGACGGAACGGTAGAAAAAGTTCCTCACAGATGTGACGAAAAATCCTGTGAGTAATCTGCGGAGGTTCACTGAAAAGTCGCACAAACGTCTGTGAACAGCGAGTGCAACGTCAGATTTAGAGTGTGCAGGTGCGCAAGGTGTACATCATGGGAATCTCCGGGTCTGGCAAGTCGACTCTTGCGCAGTTACTCGCCGCGCGCCTGAAAGCGCCGCACATCGAGCTCGACGCTATTCATCACCAACCTCAGTGGTCTGCAATCAGTGACGCGGACTTCATCGCCACCCTCGAGCTTCGTCTCGCGGCGGACTCGTGGGTGGTTGATGGCAATTACTCTCAAGTGACTGACCTCATTCTTGATCGCGCAGATGCAGTCATTCTGTTGGACTATCCGCGGCCCTTGGTGATGTGGCGGGTGATTCTTAGGACGCTTCGCCGCGGCATCACGCGACAGGAATTGTGGAACGGCAATCGTGAGTCTTTGCGCAATCTGCTGTCGCGCAATCCGGAGACCAACATTGTTTTGTGGGCATGGACGATGCATGCCCGCCGACACCAACGCAATCTTGAGATTGAGCAAGTCATGAGCGCAGCTGGTCGCGAAGTTCACCGATTTGAGCATCCTCGAGATACGCGCGCGTGGCTCGATTCCATTTAGGCTTCGGCACTGACGAACGGAGTTGTCGTGGCACTAGATCCATCAAACATTGGTCGAGAGTTCATCTCCGACCAGACCTACCTGGTCGGTCGAGAAAAAGTGCGCGAATTTGCTCGCGCCGTGGGTGAGTCTTCGCCGCTGTGTCACGACGTGGCTGCTGCCCGAGCAGCTGGATACGCGGACGTTGTCGCGAGCACCACTTTTCCGATTGCCATCACCCTCGAAATTGTTGGCGACTTCGTCACTGATCCCGCCGTCGGGCTTGACTGGTCCCGCGTAGTCCACGGCGACCAGCGCTTCGCGTATTCGCGCCCGATTGTCGCTGGCGATGAGCTGCAGGTGACCACGGTGATTGAGGACATCAAAGCAATCGCTGGCAACGACATGATTACGGTGAGAAGTGATCTGACTGCATCGAATGGCGAACAAGTTGCGCAAGTCTGGACAAGCCTCGTCGCGCGAGGAGAAGCAGCATGACAACTCCAACGCTTTCTTCAGTCGCCGTTGGTGACCTGCTCCCAGAAGTTGCCGTGACATTTACGCGAGCTGACCTGGTTCGGTACGCCGGCGCCTCGGGAGATTTCAACATCATCCACTGGAATGAACGCACCGCGCTCGCAGTTGGCCTGCCAGGGGTCATTGCCCACGGAATGTTGACGATGGGTCAGGCCATCAACGTTGTGACGCGCTGGTGCGCTGACCCGACAGCAGTCGTGGATTACCAAGTGCGATTCACGCGCCCAGTTGTTGTTCCAGACAACGACGAAGGCGTTGTCGTGACTTTCGGCGGCAAAGTTTCTGCGATCAACGAAGACGGCACCATCAAGGTCGATATCAGTGCAGTGTTTGAAGATAAGACCGTGCTCGCGAGGTCTTCTGCACTGGTGCGGGTATCAGCATGAGTGAACCCTCAGCTGAAGTCATCGCTTTAGCTGAAAGTCGCTTGGCCGCTCGAGCTGCTAAAGATTGGGCGACGTCAGATTCGTTGCGCGACCAGATTGCAAGCCTTGGTTGGATTGTGGCCGATGCCGCTGGTTCCTATTCGCTGACCCCAAAACCTCCTTTTGATGTACTGCCGAATCTCGCCGCCATCGCAGACAATTCACACACGCCCATCGAAACTGGCGTTGTGATTGATGTCATCGTCGACGGTTGGCCCGATGATGTGCGCGCTTTCTTCGACGCACTCCTCACACACATGCCGGCCGATGCGCGCGTGGTTGCGTTAGATGCGGGCAACGTTGATGGGGCTGGGATTGTTCTCCAAGAATATGTTGCATCAGATGCGCGAGTTGAAGCTTTTCATGTGACCCAGGATCTGCAGTCAATCGGCTGGTCAGCGGCACGCAATGCGCTGTTGAGGTACAAGGCCTGCGATGTTCACGTGATTATTGATCTCTCGACGATTCTGACCGGCGATGCCATCACGCCACTTGCAGATGCAGTGAGAGCTGGCGCCGCGGTTGCTGGCTGGCGCGGAGTGAACGTCAACACAGACGACAACTGGCGTTCATTCAACGATGCGACTGACGTCGGTGAAGTGGACGCAGTGCTCTCGTATCTCATGGCCGTCGACTTCGCTGTCGCGTGCGCGCACCCGATCGATGCCAAAGCGCGCTTTTATCGAAATGCAGATCTCGAATGGTCACTAGATCTTCGTGCAGCCGGTGGAAAAGTAGTTATGCCGACATTAGATTTGCCGTGCAGACAGGCTAGACATCACGGATATCACGACACCGAGCCTGACTACCGTGACCGCGAATCGAAGAGAACTTACGATCGCCTCCTACAGAAATATCGCGGCAAGAATTCACTACTTGCTCCGAGATAGCAGGAGTTTTCATGCAGTGGTCAACGTTGCGGCTTCGCAACAAGAAGCCACTGCTTGCGGCAATTGCGCTAGCTGCGTATGTCATCCTCTCAAGCATTCACTGGCAGTTTCTGCATTCTGTCACCACGCGCGAACTTCTCGACGCTGCGCAAAAAGAGTTCACCACTCACTGGTCTGTCATGAACACTGGCAAACCAGTTGCAGCCTTTGCAGCATCCTCTCAAGCCGACCAATTCGCAGACCTTTCGGTGCAGGCAGTCACGTGGTACAAAGAACTTCAGGCCAAAGGAAAGGGCAAGCCGCTCGATCAGCATCCGAACATTTTTTGGTCGGTCGAGCTTGCAGATGTTCTTCGCGAAGACTCGGTCCTTCAACCTCGTATGACGTTGACAGTGCGTATTTATGCGACTGACTGCTACGTTGAAAAAGTTTCCCAAGAGGCCTGCGTCGGCTACCCATCGCTGATAACTGAAGAGCGGGTAGCCCTGCGCTTCGCGGCCGGCGATAAACATTGGCAAGTTTCGAACTATCAGTTGCTGGCGGATTACCTATTTCCACGAGACGACAAGCTCTTTTGGCTGTGTCTGTCCGATGGCGACGATTCGGACTGTCCACTCGCGCCACCAAAGTAGCCACTGGTTCCAATACTGTTCGGCTGTGCCCATCACAACTCATGACGAAGATCTCGCCGATCACACAACGCTTCGCGTAGGTGGTTTGGCGGACACCGTTGTGGTCGCACAAACGCAGGACGACATCATCTCGACTGTCCAAGCTGCTGACGAAGCTGAAACTCCGCTGCTGATTCTCGGTGGCGGTTCGAATGTTGTTATTTCGGATGACGGCTGGCGCGGCACCGTCTTGTTGGTTCGCACCTCGGGTTTCGAAGTTGCTGCCGATGCATGCAGCGGCGCCATGGTCACCGTTCAGGCTGGTCACGATTGGGATGAGTTTGTCGCTGAAGCAGTATCGCGCGAGTGGTCGGGAATCGAAGCGTTGTCAGGCATCCCGGGAACCGTAGGTGCTAGCCCCATCCAAAACGTTGGGGCGTATGGCCAAGACGTGTCTCAGACAATCGCCAACGTGCGCACGTATGACCGTGATCTGCAGCAGATTCGCACGTTCTACTTCGCAGACTGCGCGTTTGGTTATCGAGATTCAATATTTAAGCGGCAGCCTGGTCGGTACGTGATTCTTGATGTGTCTTTCCAACTTCGACTCGATCACCACTCGCAACCGATTGCGTACGCAGAACTTGCACAGAAGCTGGGTGTCGAAGTCGGCAAGCGCAGCTACAGCGCACAGGTCCGTGACGCAGTCCTTGAGTTGCGCGCCGCTAAAGGCATGGTGCTCAATCCAGCTGACCATGACACGTGGTCAGTCGGTTCCTTCTTCACTAACCCCATCGTCGGTGCTTCACAGCATGCGAAGGTCCCAGTCGACGCACCGCACTGGCCGCAGCCGGATGGCATGTACAAGCTGAGTGCCGCTTGGCTGATTGAGAACAGCGGCCATCCCAAAGGTTCAGGTCTCAACGAGCGGGCGCGCTTGTCTACGAAGCATTCGCTTGCGCTCACCAATCGCGGAGATGCGACCGCCGGCGACGTCATGGAACTCGCACGACGCATCCAGCACGATGTACACGAAAGGTTCGGCATCGACCTTGCGATCGAGCCGAACCTCGTGGGTAATTTCTGAAAACTACTTTGCTTCGCTGAGCAACTTCTGAAGGCGAGTGACGCCTTCAATCAAGTCTTCGTCGCCGAGCGCATACGACAAACGGATGTAACCCGATGGTCCGAACGCCTCGCCTGGCACGACAGCAACTTCAGCTTCGTCGAGAATAACGGCAGCGAGTTCAGCAGAGGTGTTGCACACCTTGCCGCGAATTTCTTTGCCGAGCAATCCCTTGACCGATGGGTACACGTAGAACGCACCCTGTGGTGTTGGACAAACCACACCAGGAATCTCGTTGAGCATCGACACCATCAACTTACGACGACGGTCGAACGCGACTTTCATTTCGTCCACTGCGGTGAGGTCGCCATTGAGAGCGGCAATCGCTGCGCGCTGTGCCACGTTGTTGACGTTCGACGACAGATGCGATTGAAGATTCGTCGCTGCCTTGATGACGTCCTTCGGTCCAATCATCCAACCCACACGCCATCCCGTCATGGCGTACGTCTTTGCGACACCATTAAGAATGATGGTTCGATCTGCGAGTCCTGGAACGACCACTGGCATCGATGGTGCGGTCGCACCGTCGTACAACAAGTGTTCGTAAATTTCGTCCGCAATTACCCAGATGCCGTGAGCGAGTGCCCATTCGCCGATCGCTTTCACCTGTTCGGCGCTGTAGACCGAGCCGGTCGGGTTCGATGGTGAGCAGAACAACAGCACTTTGCTCTTTGGCGTGCGAGCGGCTTCGAGCTGCTCGACCGAGACGAGATAGTTCTGCGTTTCATCTGCGACTACTTCGACAGGTACGCCACCTGCGAGAGCAATCGCTTCGGGGTACGTGGTCCAGTACGGCGCAGGGAGAAGAACTTCGTCACCTGGATCGACAATGGTTGCGAAAGCTTGGTAAACCGCCTGCTTGCCACCATTCGTGACGAGCACTTGGCTCGCGTCGATCTCGTAGCCTGAGTCGCGCTTCGTCTTCGCGACAATCGCATCCTTGAGTTCAGGCAGACCAGCGGCCGGCGTGTAGCGATGGTTGGCTGGAACCCTGCAGGCCTCAGCCGCGACATCCACGATGTAGCTCGGCGTCGGGAAGTCAGGTTCGCCTGCGCCGAAGCCCACCACGGGGCGGCCAGCCGCCTTGAGGGCCTTTGCCTTGGCATCCACGGCCAGGGTTGCCGATTCAGCAATCGCGCCGATGCGCTTCGAAATACGAGGAAACTCAGTCATGGGCGCATTCTCCCGTACGCCCCTCATGCCCGCGCACGCGAGTTGGAGCCAAGGGCGGGGGAGCCGTACACTCCGCCGGTCGGTAGCCCTGCTGCCGTGCGCAAGCGTGCCTGAGTACGGGCTGAGTTCATTCTCGATCCGGCAGTCACCGTTTGAGCGCGGTTGCAAGACATCCGAAGGGCAGTAGCTCAATTGGCAGAGTAGCGGTCTCCAAAACCGCGGGTTGGGGGTTCAAATCCCTCCTGCCCTGCAAGGTAAGTACTGAAATTGAAGGACGGACGATGAGCGACGTAACGAGCGCCGACGAAACCCCAAAGGGTTCGTCAAAGCGCAAGGCACGTAAAGATGGCGGCGAGACTGTGTTCACGCGTGCCATCGAATTCGTGCGCGAATCAATTTCAGAACTTCGTCGAGTTGTATGGCCAACTCGCAAGCAGGTCGTGACGTACACCATCGTCGTGTTGGTGTTCGTCACAGTCATGGCGTTGTTCGTAGCAGGCATCGACCTTCTTCTCGGTCGCGGCGTTCTTCGAATCTTCGGCAGCTAACAACAATCGGTACCAGGAGTCACTACGTGTCTGAAAATCTTGAACTTGACCTCTTCTCTAGCAATGCTGAAGAGGCAGTCGAGGCTGCAACCGAAACTGTTGATGCACCGGCTGAAGAAGTAACTGAAGAAGTCGTTGCGGTTGAAGAAGCTGCAACTGAAGAAGTAGCAGTTGAAGAAGTTGCCGCCGACGTCGTTGACGAGGACGCAGAAATCGATCCTCTCGAAGAGTTTCGCTTGGCGTTGGAATCAAAGTTCGGCGAATGGTTTGTTATCCATTCATACGCTGGCTACGAAAACAAGGTCAAAGCAAATCTTGAGAATCGCATCAAGACCTTGAACATGGAGGACTACATCTTCGAAGTGGCAGTGCCAAACGAAGAAGTCACCGAAATCAAGAACGGCAAGAAGAAGCTCGTCAAGCGCAACAAGTTCCCAGGCTACGTTCTCGTGCGCATGGACTTGTCGAATGACGATGCATGGGGAACCGTGCGTCACACCCCTGGCGTCACTGGCTTCGTTGGCCACGGACATCATCCGAGTGCACTGTCGCTTGATGAGGTCTTCAACATCCTCGCACCAAAGCCCGAGAAGAAGGGCGGCGCCGAAGCTGGCTCTGCCGCTGCACCGAAGATCGAGGTTCTCGATTTCTCGGTTGGCGATTCAGTGACGGTCATCGACGGTCCATTCGCTTCACTCCAGGCGACGATTTCCGAAATCAACATCGAAGGCCAAAAGGTCATCGGTTTGGTCGAGATCTTCGGTCGCGAAACTCCAGTGGAACTTTCGTTCTCACAGGTAACGCGCAACGCCTAACCCACAAGTTCCCGGTCAGGTCACTGACTGGGTTAGATAAGAAAGTAAGGACCCAACACCATGGCCCCCAAGAAAAAGGTCACCGGCCTGATCAAATTGCAGATCGTGGCCGGTCAAGCCAACCCTGCACCGCCCGTCGGTCCAGCGCTTGGTCAGCACGGTGTCAACATCATGGAATTCTGCAAGGCCTACAACGCGGCTACCGAAGCGCAGCGCGGCACTGTTATTCCAGTTGAAATCACCGTTTACGAAGATCGCAGCTTTGACTTCAAGCTCAAGACGCCACCGGCTTCTCGCTTGATCCTCAAGGCAGCTGGCCTCGACAAAGGCTCGTCGACTCCTCAGTCAGTCAAGGTCGGTTCGCTGACCAAGGCTCAGGTTAAGGAAATCGCCGAAACCAAGATGCCAGACCTCAACGCAAACGATGTTGATGCAGCAATGCTCATCATCGAAGGCACCGCACGTCAGATGGGTATCACCATCAAGGAATAGTGACACAGTCACAACACATCACCTCGGTGATGTGAGTGGGAGGGCCACTGCGGCTCGCACCACGAACTGCATTAAGGAGCAGAAATGAAACGCAGTAAGAACTGGCGCAAGAGCGCCGAACTCATCGCAGCAGATGAGTTGTACGCACCGCTTGCAGCGATGCGTCTGGTCAAGCAGACCGCGACCACCAAGTTCGATCCAACTGTTGATGTTGCTTTCGTTCTTGGCGTAGATCCGCGCAAGGCTGACCAGATGGTGCGCAGCACCGTCAACCTGCCACACGGCACTGGTAAGACCGCTCGGGTCCTGGTCTTCGCTGGTGGCGAAAAGGCAGAAGAAGCACGCGCTGCAGGTGCAGATCATGTTGGCGCTGACGACCTTCTGGAGAAGGTCGCTGGCGGCTGGACTGACTTCGACTCTGTCGTTGCCACTCCAGACATGATGGGCAAGGTCGGTCGTCTAGGTAAGGTGCTTGGTCCACGTGGCCTTATGCCAAACCCA
>JAFMIT010000029.1 GCA_017853815.1 Actinomycetota bacterium | reverse complement strand
CAACGGCTTTGGCCGTATTGGTCGTAATTTCTACCGCGCACTTCTCACTCAGGGTGCAGACGTACAGGTTGTTGGCATCAACGACCTCACTGACATCAACACACTCGCACACTTGCTCAAGTACGACAGCATCCTCGGCCGTCTCGACCTCGACGTAAGCGTCGAAGGCGACACCATCAAGGTTGGCCAGAACTCCTTCAAGGTTATTGCAGAGCGCGATCCTGCTGCGCTGCCTTGGGGCGCGCTTGGCGCCGATATCGTTGTTGAGTCGACGGGCATCTTCACTGACGCTGACAAGGCTGCCAAGCACATCGAAGCTGGCGCTAAAAAGGTCATCATCTCGGCTCCAGCCAAGGGCGAAGACATCACCATCGTCATGGGTGTCAACCACGACAAGTACGACGCAGCCGCACACAACATCATCTCTAATGCTTCCTGCACCACCAACTGCTTGGCTCCATTCGCCAAGGTTTTGGATGAGCAGTTCGGCATCATCAAGGGCATGATGACCACGATTCACGCCTACACCAATGACCAGGTCATTCTTGACTTCCCACACAAGGATCTGCGCCGCGCTCGCGCTGCAGCGATCAACATGATCCCAACGACGACAGGTGCTGCCAAGGCGATTTCGCTCGTTCTTCCGCAGCTCAAGGGCAAGCTCGATGGTTACGCAATGCGCGTTCCAGTTCCGACCGGTTCTGCTACCGACCTCACTGTCCAACTCGGTCGCGAAGTCACCAAGGAAGAAATCAACGCAGCAATGAAGGCTGCGGCTGAAGGTTCGCTCAAGGGCATCCTCGAGTACACCGAAGATCCCATTGTGTCTTCAGACATTGTGACGAACCCTGCATCATCGATCTTCGATGCCGGTCTCACCTATGTCAACGGCGACACCGTCAAGGTGGTTTCGTGGTACGACAATGAGTGGGGTTACTCGAACCGACTCGTCGACCTCGTGAAGTTTGTGGGCTCACAGCTGTGACCATCCGCTCTTTGAGCGATCTCGATGTGACCGGACGTCGGGTGCTGGTTCGTGTTGACTTCAATGTGCCTTTCGCTAAGGGCGTTGAACCACGGACCATATCCGACGACGGTCGCATTCGGGCTGCGCTACCTACCATCACACGTTTACTTGATGCTGGTGCAGCCGTCATTCTGATGGCACATCTTGGTCGTCCAAAGGGTGTTCCTGCTCCAGAGTTTTCACTCGAGCCAGTGGCTAAGCGTCTTGGAGAGCTCCTTGGTCGCGATGTTGCTTACGCGACGGACGTCACAGGTCCTTCAGCACAGGCGGCAGTAGCTGCTATCCAGCCTGGTCAGGTCGTGCTTCTCGAAAACGTGCGTTTCGACGCACGGGAAACCAGCAAAGTTGCGGAAGAACGTGCAGCGCTGGCGGCCGAGCTCGCAACATTTGCAGACGCTTTTGTTTCGGACGGTTTCGGTGTTGTCCATCGCGAGCAAGCGTCCGTGACAGATGTTGCTCGACTGCTGCCACACGCGGCAGGTCTGCTTGTTGAAGCTGAGACCAAAGTGTTCCGCAAGGTTCTCGATGATCCTGATCGTCCGTACACGGTTGTCCTTGGTGGCTCCAAAGTTTCTGACAAACTCGGCGTCATCGCACATCTGCTTACCAAGGTCGACACTTTGGTGATCGGCGGAGGAATGTGCTTCACGTTCTTGGCAGCTCAGGGGCACAGCGTTGGAAATTCGCTGCTCGAAGTTGACCAAATCGACACCGTCAAGGGATTCCTCGCGTCGGCACAGGAACGTGGCGTGGA
The DNA here is from genome assembly GCA_017853815.1 of Actinomycetota bacterium. Classification (GTDB taxonomy): domain Bacteria; phylum Actinomycetota; class Actinomycetes; order S36-B12; family UBA5976; genus JAFMIT01. The sequence goes on along the minus strand of JAFMIT010000029.1, from coordinate 13,805 downwards.
AGTTTTACTGCCACAGGACATTGTCGTTGCAGATGCGTTCGCTGCAGATGCCAATACTCAGATCGTGAGCGCGGACTCAATTCCAGATGGCTGGCTCGGTCTAGACATCGGTCCCAAAGCGATCGCAGATTTCAACGCGGCCATTAAGTCTTCAAAAACTGTCGTATGGAACGGACCTATGGGTGTGTTCGAAATGGCGGCGTTTGCCGACGGCACGAAACAAGTGGCCCTGGCGATTACCGAAGTTGATGGCCTGACAGTTGTTGGTGGTGGCGATAGTGCTGCCGCTGTTCGAATGCTTGGAATCGATGAAGCCGGCTTTACCCATATTTCTACAGGCGGCGGTGCGTCGCTCGAGTTCCTCGAGGGCAAAACACTTCCTGGTATTGCAGTCTTGGAGGACTAGTGAGCAACGCACGTAAGCCATTGATGGCCGGAAACTGGAAGATGAACCTCAATCACATTGAGGCGATCGCTCTCACCCAGAAACTGGCCTTCGCGCTTAACTCGGATGATTTCGATGCAGTGGATGTTGCGGTCATCCCGCCGTTCACCGATATTCGTAGCGTCGAGTCGCTGGTTCATGGTGACGGTTTGCGCCTGCAGTACGGCTCTCAGGACGTCAGTGCCTTCGATTCTGGTGCGTACACCGGCGAAATCAGTGGTGCTATGTTGGCAAAACTGGGTTGCACCTACGCGGTCGTGGGTCACTCGGAACGTCGCCAGTACCACGCTGAATCAGATGCGATTGTTAACGCCAAGACCAAGGCAGCGATTCGGCATGGCCTTGTCCCTGTGGTGTGCGTTGGCGAACCACTTGAGGTTCGTAAAGCGGGGGAGCAGGTCTCCTACACGCTTGACCAGGTTGCAGGTTCGCTGTCTGACCTGAGCGCAGAGCAAGTGGCTGCGCTGGTCATCGCGTATGAACCGGTCTGGGCTATCGGCACGGGCGAAGTTGCCACACCAGAGGATGCTCAAGAGGTCTGCGCCGCAATTCGCGCGTGGGTTCTTGAGAACCATGGCGAATCGGCAGCCGAAAAGGTTCGTGTCCTCTACGGAGGATCGGTCAAGGCAAGCAACATCGCATCCATCATGGCCAAGCAGGACGTCGACGGCGCCCTCATTGGTGGTGCAAGCCTCGATGCTGACGAATTTGTGGCGATTGCCCGTTTCCGTCTCCATCCGGCAGCTGAGTGACAGGTTGACGAGGTAGAGTCCGCTCGTGCAATTAGCTCTTAGTATCGCTCTTATCATCGTCAGCACCCTGCTGATCGTTCTCGTTCTGCTTCACCGTGGACGTGGTGGCGGCCTCTCCGACATGTTCGGTGGCGGCGTCTCCTCATCTGTTGGTGGTTCTAGTGTTGCTGAACGCAACCTCAATCGCATCACGATTGCGCTCACCGTTATCTGGGTTGCCCTCATTGTTGGGCTAAGCCTCTACTTGAAGGCGCAGGGTTAATCGTGGCTGGTGCAGCAATTCGCGGAAGTCGTGTCGGCGCTGGTCCGCTTGGTGAATCCGAGCGCGGTCAATCCGTCCCCAAAATCCGAGTCAGTTACTGGTGTGCAGACGGTCATGAGTCTCGCGTTGCTTTCGCTCAAGAGGTAGAGAGCTACCCAGATCTGTGGGATTGCCCTCGGTGCGGTCTGCCTGCTGGTCAGGATCAAGAGAATCCGCCCCGCGCCCCAAAGAACGAGCCATACAAGACTCACCTTGCTTACGTGAAAGAGCGTCGTAGCGACTTTGAAGGAGCGTCAATTCTTCATGAGGCGCTCGGCAAGCTTCGCGAAGAACTTGGTGGCTAATTCACCGTAGACATAAAAAGTGGGAGTGCTTATGCACTCCCACTTTTGCTTTTCAACGTGACTTGTCAGCGATTGAGCTCGGCGACTGCAGCAATAATCGCGTCTGCGGTGACTCCACATTCTTCGAAAAGTATTGCAGGCGCTGCAGATGCACCGAACCGATCGATGCCAATGACGGCGTCTGCATATTTGTACCAGCTCGCAGTGGCGCCAGCTTCGACCGCAACAATCGGAAGCGATGCAGGAAGCACCTGCTCTTGGTAGTCGTCGTCTTGGTGTTCGAACCATTCGACGCATGGCATCGACACAACATTGACGGGTGTTCCTGCCGCTTCGAGTTGGTCAGCTGCGGCAAGCGCAAGCGAAACTTCCGAGCCGGTGGCGATGACCGTAGCAACAGCGGAACTATGACTACGCAGGAGGTAGCCACCACGGGCCACGTCGGTGATTGCTGAACTAGAAGTCGTGACAGTCGGTAGGTCTTGGCGGCTCAGCACCAATCCCACAGGCTGAGCCCGACGAATAATCTCGAGCCACGCGGCAGCAGTTTCGTTTCCGTCCGCTGGTCGCACGATGGCCAATTGTGGGATGAGTCGTAGGCTCGCAAGGTGCTCGATTGGCTGATGCGTCGGACCATCCTCGCCTAGACCAATTGAATCGTGGGTCCAGACATAGGTCACAGGAAGATTCATCAATGCTGACAGGCGCACCGCGCCACGCATGTAGTCACTGAACACCAAGAAGGTAGCGCCGTAAGGGCGCAGGCCACCGAGCGCCAAACCGTTGAGAATCGCACCCATGGCGTGTTCGCGAATACCGAAGTGAATGTTCTTCGCTGCCCAATTGCTTGCAGTAACACTGCCACTGTGCTCAATCAATGTTCCGTTTGATTCACTCAAGTCCGCCGAACCGCCCCATAGCTGGGGGAGAGCGTCAACTAGTGCATTGAGGACAGCTTGGCTGGCTTTGCGAGTAGCCACTTTCGAGCCTGCATCCCAAACTGGAAGTGCAGCCGTGGCGGTTTGCAGATTCGGCTCGGCCATCAATGCTGCATATCGAGAAAAGCCGGCAGAATCTTTTTGCTGCCACTGGTCTAGCCGCGCTTGCCACTCCGATTCAACGAGTGCGCCTCGGACTGACACTTCTCTGGCGTGTGTCAAGGCGGCTTCGTCAACGAAGAAATCGACAGCCGGATCCAAGCCCAGAACTTCTTTGGTGGCCGCAATCTCATCTTTTCCGAGGGCGGATCCGTGGGACTTGGCAGTGCCTTGAAGCTTTGGAGCCGGCCAGGCGATAGTGGATTCCATTTGAATCAAAGTTGGCTTTGAGGTCGAAGACTTAGCTTGCTCAAGCGCTGCATCGAGAGCAGGAACATCGATATCTCCGTTGGCGCGTTTTGCCACTTTGATGACATCCCAACCGTAGGCGCGATAACGCTCTCCAACGGATTCCGTGAATGAAAGATCTGTGGCGCCGTCGATGCTGATCTTGTTGTCGTCATAGATGACAACCAAATTGTTCAACTCGAGATGACCTGCGAGCGAGGATGCCTCGGCACTGACGCCCTCCTGCAAGCAGCCGTCACCTGCGAGCACGAAGACTTTGGCATCGAACAAATCTGAATACTCACCTGCATCAACCAACGCTCGGGTGTGCTTTTGCGCCATAGCCAGACCGACAGCGTTTGCAATTCCTTGACCTAATGGTCCAGTGGTGGTCTCAACGCCTTCGGTATGTCCGTATTCAGGATGTCCTGGAGTCAAGCTGCCTGCGGTGCGGAAAGCTTTGAGGTCATCGAGAGATAGGGGGTAGCCGCTGAGAAAGAGCTGGAGGTAGAGAGTCAGGCTGCTGTGGCCAATCGAGAGGACGAAACGGTCGCGACCTGCCCAGTGTGGATTGGCAGGGTTGTGTCGGAGGTGCTTTTGGAACAGCAAGTAGGCGCAGGGTGCGAGAGCCATGGCCGTCCCTGGGTGACCGTTTCCTACCTTTTGAACAGCATCGGCCGCCAGTGCGCGTGCCATGCGCACTGCGCGTTCATCCAAATCAGACCACATGAGAGCGGACACAGCGTTACCTTCCAGATTGGGTGAGTTGCTGCCAAGCCTAATGACCTTCACTTCTGCTCAAGTGGAGGCGAGCCGTATCCTTAGCCATACATTCGTCGAAAGAGCAACGTGACTATCCCCATTTCAGAAATGCCCGTCCTGAAGGCGAATTGGCGAGACTTTCTGGCGTTGACCAAACCACGCATCATCGAATTGCTGCTCGTGACCACCGTCCCAACAATGGTGATGGCGGCCGGCGGATGGCCGGACGTCACCGTGGCGATTGCGACGCTCCTTGGTGGTGCATTGGCGGCGGCCGGGGCAAACGTTTTGAATTGCTACATCGATGCAGACATTGATGCGCTGATGCCGCGTACTGCGCATCGGGCGACAGCTACGGGACTGATCTCACTGCGCACGACGGTTGTTTTCGGATTGATTTTGAGTCTGATGTCGACAGCGGTGCTAGCGCTTTTTACGAACGGATTAGCTGCCTCACTCGCAGCGCTCGCGATCATTTTCTACGTGGGAATCTATTCGCTACTGCTCAAACGCAGAACCAGCCAGAACATTGTGTGGGGCGGAATCGCTGGATGTTTTCCAGTCGTCATTGGCTGGAGCGCCGTGACGGGCAGTCTCAGTTGGCAGCCGCTTGTACTTTTCTTGGTCGTCTTTTGGTGGACCCCACCGCATTACTGGCCTCTGTCGATTCGCTATCGCGAAGAGTATGCCGCCGCGCAGGTACCTATGCTGCCGGTCGTTGCGACAGATCTCACGGTTTCTCGCCAGATCATCATTTATTCATGGATTATGGTGGCTACGTCGTTGCTGCTTTGGCCGGCTACGGGCTGGGTCTACCGCGCTGTGGCCGTACTGGCTGGTGCCTGGTTTGTGGCACAGGCTCACGTTTTGCGTAAATCTGTTCTGGCGGGCATAGCATCGTCAAAACCCGCGATGCGGCTTTTCCACGGTTCGATTACGTACCTTTCGCTCGTGTTCCTCGCGGTGGGAATCGACCCGTTTGTGTCATAGACAGCTACTTGGTCCAGTCGCCGTACTCGGCGTGGCGAGCTGTCACAAGGGTGACGTTCCAGAGAAGAACAGCGCCGAAGACGTGCGTGGCCACTAAGACAACGGGCAGTCCATTGAAGTGCTGGACGTAGCCGAGAGCGCCCTGGAGGATCGCCGTCGCTACTAACAACTTCCACCAGCGCCACGCTGCTTCATTCGCCTGCAAACTTTTGAAGAGAACCGCCGTTGCAATCACCAACCCCATGAACAGCCACACCAAGTCCGCATGCAGCCACGTAATGACGCGAGGATCAAAATCCATGCGACCAACCGCAGCCGAATCACCTGAATGAGGACCGCTTCCTGTCACGAGCGTTCCCACGAGAATAACTCCGGCTGCGACGGTAACAAGACCCCGCGCTACGAGCGTGCGTAGACGGGATTTTTGTTCAACGTCGAGATGCACGTGCCACCAAAGGCGCACCGACAACTCGACCAAGACAATCGACAGAATGAAGTGGCTTGCGACAATCCACGGATTGAGTCCAGTCAGAACTGTCACGCCACCCAGGATTGCTTGGGCGAGTGTTCCAAGCAGGGGCGCTGCAGCAAGGAGTCGGATTGAGCGACTTCGATTTTGCCTCAACGTAGCAACGAAAACTGCGACGGCAACCAGCATCAAAATGCCAGTGAGCGTTCGATTGCCGAACTCGATGTATTTATGCCACGCCTCTGTCTGCTCATTAGTTGGCGTGATTGATCCTTCTACGCACTCGGGCCAGGTGGGGCATCCAAGTCCGCTCGCGGTGACTCGGACGATGGCGCCCGTGACGATGATGCCTGATTGAACAATGATGTTGAGAACAAGAAGGCGCGAGTACCAGCGTGGAATCATGGCTCGAGGGTACCGAGATGTTACGACTACTCCCAGCGGAGTGTCCGAATCGCGACGATGATCGTTGCAACGGCCCAGCAGCCGATGGCAATCATGCCGGTGGTGGAACCGCCTGCTGCCGACATCGCTGAAGACATCGGAGTGGTGACAGCAAGTGTTGTTGATGCCTGCGACGTCAACCAGGTGAGACCTGCGGATGCAATGAACAGGAGATTTGCAACCGCTAACACCGCCTCTGCGCGAAGGAGACTGGCAATGATGAGCGCCAGACTTATCCACGCGACGATTGACAGCGATGCATACATCATCAACGCTGGGGAAACGACGAGCGGAATCTTCGCGATGACACTCACGGCCAGAAGCACCGCGATTTGGACCAACGAGAGCAAAACTGCGGTGAGAATTCGCGCTTGAACAAAGCCTCGCTTACCTAACGGCGAAATTCCGTACACCTTGAGGGCTCCAGCGCGTCTATCAAAAGCCGTCGCTATCGCGATCGATGTGAAGCTACTAGCACCGATAGTGAAAAGAACTATCAGAGCAGCGCGAGTTTCTCCAGCCAGAGCGAGACGTGTCGAACCTGCAAGCGCGCCGAGAGGTAACAGGATGTTGAGAATTGCTTGTTCGCCGTTGCGCAACCAATTGCCAAGGTCGAACCGCACTTGCGCGGAGAGACTAGCCATTGTTCATCACCGAAAAATTCAGCACTTCCAAGTTTTGCGACTGAGCCAGGTTGGATGCAATCGTTAACAGTTGTGTTGGATCATCGCCCTTGAGGCGGTAGCCGTTGGTGGTCGAAACGAGTTGGTATCCGTCGGGCAGGAGTGCGCTTGCAGCGAATACGTCAAGGACGCCATTCACACTGAAAAGGGCCGCGACGGTGACATCGCTATGCTCTCGATTCAAATCGACAATGCGGTTGGCCAGTACTGCCACGTCCTGGGAGTAATGGGAAGTAAACAAGACGCCCGAACCCTGGCGCAGACGTTCTCGCACCAGAGCATAGAAAGCGCTCCGACTCTCGTCATCGAGCCCCACCGTGGGCTCATCGAGGAGGAGCAGTTTTGGCTGATGTGCAAAAGCACCATAAATCGCTATCCGCTGCTGCTCGCCACCTGAGAGATAGCGCATAGGGTGTCGAGAGGGGGAGATGCCAAGTTCACTCAACAAGGTGGCATCCACGACGGTGGAGTACAGCTTCGCAAGGTGCGAAATCCATCTCTCGCTCGAAACGGACAGTGGCAAACCACGGTCTTGCCAGACCACACCAAGCCGCCGCCGGCGTTTTGGGCCGAGGGAACGTGCACCGAGAATCTCGATCCGACCCGCGTTTGGCCGAAGGAAGCCTGTGCTCAGCTTGATGAAGGTCGTCTTACCGCTTCCGTTCGGCCCCACCAGGGCAGTGGCCTCACCAGGCGAAACCGAGAGCGCCACGGACTCGAGAATCGTGGTCTTGCCACGAGTGAACCGCACGTCATTGGCCTCTAAAAGCACACCCGAACAGTACCGATGTGCAGAAAATTGAGAAATACGCAACAATTCGGTTGTGAAATTACGGAGCCACGCCGCATCTCGCGTCGCCCAGACTCTTTTGGAGGGCGGCCCACAAACCGCTTTGGCCTTGTCTAAAGCGCTAATGATGACGGCTACCGCAATCCGTAAGCATCTTGAGGTTCTTGAGAGCGCTGGTCTCGTGGCGAGCCATGAACAGGCTCCCTTCGGTCCAAAGAGCAACGGCCCGCGCGGTCGTGGTCGTCCTGCGAAGGTCTTCGCTATTACACACGCTGGCCGAGAATATTTTGAGCGCTCCTACGACGATATTGCCGTTGACGCAGCTGCCTACATCAAAGAAGCACTAGGCGACGCAGGTGTCAAAGATTTCGCCCGCAAACGGATCAGCAGAATCTTCGAAGAGATTCGTGGCAGCCAATCAACGGTCACGGCCGAAGAACTCGCTGAGAGGCTATCCGATCTCGGCTTTAGTGCTTCGCTTCGTCGTGCGCCGGTAGTGGATGCTGTGCAGTTATGTCAGCACAACTGTCCGATTAGCCATGTTGCAAGCGAGTACCCACAATTTTGCGAGGCCGAAACAGAGGCAATTTCTGCAGCTCTGGGCGTCCACGTGACACGTATTTCCACTATCGCGAGTGGATCCGAGATTTGCACTACCCACATTCCCGTTTCAACCACCACGAGGAGAACATCATGAGCAGTTCAGTCGACGAACTCGACGGCATCGGCAATTACGAATACGGCTGGCATGATCCCGACTCTGCCGGAGCGGTTGCAAAGCGCGGGCTGAACGAAGACGTAGTCCGCGACATCAGCGCTAAGAAGAACGAGCCTGAGTGGATGCTTGAACTGCGACTCAAGGGCTTGCGCTTGTTCGAAAAGAAGCCAATGCCGAATTGGGGTAGTGACCTCAGCGGTATTGATTTCGACAACATCAAATATTTCGTGCGCTCCACCGAGAAGCAAGCGACATCGTGGGAAGAACTTCCAGAGGACATCAAGAACACCTACGACCGCCTCGGCATCCCAGAGGCAGAGAAGCAGCGCCTGGTGGCTGGCGTCGCAGCTCAGTACGAGTCGGAGGTGGTTTACCACAAGATTCGTGAGGACCTTGAAGAGCAAGGCGTCGTCTTCCTCGACACGGACACAGCGCTCAAGGAATACCCCGAAATGTTCAAGGAATACTTCGGAACCGTGATTCCTGTTGGTGACAACAAGTTTGCTGCTCTCAACACTGCAGTCTGGTCTGGCGGTTCGTTTATTTATGTTCCTAAAAACGTCAAGGTCGAAATTCCTCTTCAGGCCTACTTCCGCATCAACACCGAAAATATGGGACAGTTTGAACGTACCCTCATGATCATTGATGAGGGCGCATACGTTCACTATGTCGAAGGCTGCACCGCACCGATTTACTCGAGCGACTCCCTGCACTCAGCAGTTGTCGAAATCATCGTGAAGAAGAATGCCCGCTGCCGGTACACGACAATCCAAAACTGGTCGAACAACGTTTACAACCTTGTCACCAAACGTGCAGTCGCTCACGAGGGCGCAACCATGGAATGGATCGACGGCAACATCGGCTCCAAGGTCACGATGAAATATCCAGCAGTCTGGATGGTCGGCGAGCACGCTAAGGGTGAAACCTTGTCGATTGCTTTTGCAGGCGAAGGTCAACACCAAGATGCCGGTTCCAAGATGGTGCACGCGGCACCTCACACGAGCTCAACGATCATTTCGAAGTCGGTCGCACGTGGTGGCGGCCGTACGTCGTACCGAGGGCTAGTACAAGTCCAAGAGGGTGCCTACGGCTCTAAGAGCACGGTCAAGTGTGACGCGTTGCTCGTGGATGACATCAGCAGGTCGGACACGTACCCATACGTTGATGTTCGCGAAGACGACGTCTCGATGGGACACGAAGCGACCGTGTCCAAGGTGTCAGACGATCAACTTTTCTACCTCATGTCTCGCGGTATGACCGAGGACGAAGCCATGGCAATGATTGTTCGTGGCTTTGTTGAGCCAATCGCTCGTGAACTCCCGATGGAGTATGCGCTTGAGCTCAATCGACTTATTGAACTTCAGATGGAAGGTGCGGTCGGCTAATGACTATTTCAGCACCTCCTAGTGATTTGGCTCCTCGTCTCGCAGGCTTGTCGCTTGCAGAGATCGCTATTCCCAATGGCCGTGAAGAAGAGTGGCGTTTTACGCCGCTTGCACGTCTTGCGGGTCTCCATTCACTCACTGAAGCTCCACAGAGTGTCTCGTTCAAGATTGATGCGCCAGCCGGCGTTGAAATTGCTGAAGCCGAAGCGACGAGCACCTTCCCAGCCGCGGACAGAATTGCTGCCGCAGCGGCGAATCTCTCGGAGACTGTGCTCTCGGTGACCATTCCTGCCGAAGCGGTTCTCGACAAAACCGTGCTGCTCCGAATCAACGGTGGAGCTGGTGCAGCGGTAGGCCGCTTTGAAGTACGAGCTGGCAAATACTCTCAAGCAGAAGTTTTGCTCGACCACACTGGTTCCGGCGCCCAAGCCGTCGCTGGGCACTTCATCGTCGCTGATGGAGCCCAGCTCACGATTGTGTCTGTGCACGATGGCGATCGTGATCACGTCTTGGCGGGACAGCATGCGATTTCGTTGGGGCGCGACTCCAAAGTGACACACGTCGTCGTCACGCTTGGCGGCGATGTCGTTCGACTGGTGACGACGGTCGAATACACCCAGCCAGGTGGCGACGCGATTATGTCTGGCGCCTTCTTCACCGACGCTGGTCAGCATCACGAACACCGCTTGTTTGTAGACCATGCTGTGCCACATTGCCGCAGCGATGTGATGTACAAGGGCGTCTTGCAGGGCGATGAGGCTCATTCAGTGTGGATTGGCGATGTCTTGATCCGCGGCAATGCAGTGGGCACTTCCACGTATGAGATGAACCGCAACCTCTTGTTGACTGATGGCGCTCGCGCGGATTCGGTACCGAACCTCGAGATTGAGACTGGCGAAATCGAGGGTGCTGGCCATGCCTCGACGACGGGTCGTTTCGATGAAGAGCAGATCTTCTATCTGACCTCGCGTGGAATCCCAGTGGTTGAAGCTAAGCGTCTTGTTGTTCGAGGCTTCTTGACTGAAGTTATCGATCGCATTCCTGCAGAGGATGTGCGCCAGCGTTTGCTCGTTGGGGTTGAGCGACGTTTGGGAGATTCAGTCTCGCTCTTCCAGGATGGCCCTGATGCCTAAAGTCCTCGAAGTCATGAAATTGAGCGAATTGCCTCTTGGCAGCGTCATCAAATTCGATGCTGATGGCTTGGATGTCGCAATCGCTCACACCGAAGAGGGTGTTTTCGCTATCGAGGACACCTGCTCGCATGCCGAAGTTTCGCTCGCTGAAGGTGAACTTAATGGCTGCTTTCTAGAGTGCTGGATGCATGGATCGGCTTTTGATCTTCGCACTGGTATTCCTAAAACTCCACCGGCTATCAAGTCGGTTGAAACCTTTCCTGTCATGATCCAAGGTGAGGGCCAGGACGCCGTCATCACTATCGAAATGAGTGCCTAACCATGAGCGTTCTTGAAATCAAAGACCTCCACGTCCGCGTTGAAACTGAAAACGGTCCTAAGGAAATCTTGAAGGGTGTCAATCTGACCATTCGGTCAGGCGAAACCCATGCAATCATGGGACCCAATGGATCAGGCAAGTCGACACTTGCTTACAGCATCGCTGGGCATCCTCGTTACGAAGTGACTTCAGGCTCAGTGCTGCTCGATGGTGTTGACGTTCTTGAAATGTCTGTCGATGAGCGCGCCCGAGCTGGTTTGTTCCTCGCAATGCAGTACCCCGTTGAAGTTCCAGGTGTTTCAGTTTCTAATTTCCTTCGCACAGCTGTCACTGCGGTTCGCGGTGAAGCCCCAAAGCTGCGCGATTGGTTGAAAGAACTCAAGGGCGCTATGAGCGATCTTTCGGTTGACCCAGCATTCGCTGAGCGCAACGTCAACGAAGGGTTTTCCGGTGGCGAGCGCAAGCGTCACGAAATCCTTCAACTTGGTCTTTTGAAGCCTAAGTTTGCAGTTCTCGACGAGACAGATTCAGGTCTTGACGTTGACGCATTGAAGGTTGTCTCTGACGGTGTTAACCGCACACGCGAGACTGGCGAGGCTGGCATCTTGCTCATCACGCACACCACTCGCTTGTTGCGTCAGATCCCCGTCGATTTCGTGCATGTGTTCGTCGAAGGTCGAGTCGCCGCAGAAGGTGGACCAGAACTTGCAGAGTTGATTGATGCGAACGGCTACGAGCAGTACCAGACTGTCGGAGCCCGCGACTGAAAATGCTCGACGTCGCCCGCATTCGCGAGGACTTTCCGATTTTGTCTCGGAAAGTCCATGGTGACGTACCGCTTGTGTACCTCGATAGCGCAGCAACTTCACAAAAGCCGTTGTCTGTAATCGAAGCGGAGTCGAACTTCTATTTGAATGCGAATGCTGCGATCCATCGTGGTGCGCACGCTCTTGCAGAGATTGCAACAGAGCACTACGAGTCATCGAGAGCAGCCATTGCGCACTTCATCGGCGCTCGGCCAAACGAGGTAGTTTTCGTGAAGAACGCTACCGAGGCGCTGAATCTGATTGCTTACGGCTTTTCCAATGCAACCGCAAAGTTTCGCAACGGCTCACAGCTTTTGGCTGGAGAAGAACGATTCGTGCTCAAGCCTGGCGATGAGATTGTTCTGACCGAAATGGAGCACCACGCAAATTTGGTGCCTTGGCAAGAAGTGGTGCTCAAGACTGGCGCGGTGCTCAAGTTCATTCCCACGACGGATGACGGCAGGCTGGTTGTTGATAACTTGGCAGACATCATCACCGAACGAACCAAAGTTGTATCAGTAGTTCACCAGAGCAATCTTTTGGGAACCCTCAATCCCGTGCAACTGATTGGGGCACAGGCAAAAGCTGTAGGGGCGTGGTTCATTCTTGACGCCTGCCAGTCAGTGCCGCATATGTCCGTAGATGTCACCACACTCGGGGCAGATTTTGTTGCGTTTAGTGGACACAAAATGTGCGGGCCAACTGGCATTGGTGTTTTGTGGGGGAGCAGCGAGGCGCTCGATGCGCTGCCGGTCTTTTTGACCGGTGGATCGATGATCGAAACGGTCTACTTCGATCACAGCACCTACGCGAAAGCGCCTGCAAAATTTGAGGCGGGAACGCCGATGTCCGCGCAGATTGTCGGACTCGCAGCTGCGGTGAAATATCTCTCTGATCTAGGTATGGATGCCATTGCCGAGCATGAGCACAGACTGACGGCAGCCGCACTTTCTGCGCTCCAGCAGATAGACGGCGTTCGGATTGTCGGCCCGACCGAGGCACTCAATCGAGGCTCTGCAATTTCCTTTGTCGTGGACTCTCTGCATCCGCATGATGTTGGCCACGTTCTTGACTCTCGCGGAGTGGCGGTTCGGGTTGGTCATCATTGCGCATGGCCTACGTGTCGTCGAATGAATGTGCCAGCCACAACGCGTGCATCGTTCTACCTGTACAACGATGAGTCAGAGATTGAGCATTTAGTTTCAGGTATCCTCGCGGCGCAGAAATTCTTTGGAGTGGCATGAGTCTTGAATCTATGTACCAAGAAATCATCTTGGAGCACTACAAGAGCCCACAGGGCAAAGGCCTCCGCGAGCCTTTTGCTGTCGAAGTGCATCATGTCAATCCCACCTGCGGCGACGAGATTACGTTGCGCGTGCATACAGCGGCCGACGGCACGATTGATCTTTCCTACGATGGTCAAGGCTGTTCTATTTCGCAGGCAAGCGCATCGGTGATGTTTGAACTTGTCCAGGGTAAGTCGGTCGATGACGGATTTGCGCTTGAAGCGGAGTTTCTAGAATTGATGCAATCCAAAGGTGAAAAGTCAGGCGACGAAGACGTGCTGGGGGACGCGGTTGCATTCGCTGGGGTTTCGAAGTTTCCCGCGCGCGTGAAATGCGCCCTGCTTGGATGGATGGCTATGAAAGACGCAGTTTCTCAAAACATTGGAGTTGGCAATGGCCGATAACGTTCAAGATCTCGATGCCCTAGCAGCTTCCGAGATTCCGTCAGATGAAGATTTGATGGAATTGCTCAGAGATGTTGTGGACCCCGAGCTCGGCATCAATGTTGTGGATCTCGGCTTGGTCTATGGCGTACACATGGATGATTCTCGAATTGCCACCATTGACATGACGCTCACGTCAGCGGCATGCCCGTTGACTGACGTGATTGAAGACCAAACGCGTGCTGCTCTTGATGGCCATGTTGCTGATTTTCGAATTAACTGGGTATGGATGCCGCCCTGGGGGCCAGAGAAGATCACTCAGGACGGCCGCGAAATGATGCGGGCGTTGGGCTTCAACATTTAGTGCTGGTACCTTCTCAATCGTGATTGTTACTCAGGGCCTTGAACTGCGGGTCGGTCCTCGGCTGTTGATGTCTGACTGCAATTTGCGGGTGGCGAGTGGCGACCGTGTGGGTTTGGTTGGGCGCAACGGTGCCGGCAAGACGACG
>JAFMIT010000028.1 GCA_017853815.1 Actinomycetota bacterium | reverse complement strand
GTGCCCCAGCTCACCGCGACGGTGCTGTTGGCGCGGACTCGTTCGTTCAGCGCCTCCGCACCGAGGGCGCCGACGCTGGCGTAGTCGTCAATGCTGTTGAGCGAGCGGGCAACGCGGATGTTGCGAATGGGGAGAAGATCGGCAATGCGGGCTTCAAGTGCGGAATCCCGCATCGCGTGTTCGACAATGCGAATCTGAACGATCCCTTGAGCGCGGGCATCAGTGAGCATGCGAGAGATGTTGCTTCGGCTCACACCAATGGCGGCAGCGACCTGGTCCTGAGAGAGGTCATCTTCGTAGTAGAGGCGCGCGGCTTTGACGAGGAGAGCTCGATCTCGAGGGAGAGCCATCGTCACATCCGTTCATGCATTGGAACAACTGCGCGAAGTGTGCAGTCGCTCACAGCGTAAATCAAGGAAATACGCGGGTTTTTAGGGAAGTGGCGGGTCACAGTTTGGTAACTGCAACCCGCCACCAAGGGATAGGAGGAAAGTCTTAGGAATGAAGTTCGCGTGCGAACTCTGTGGCAAGTAGAGCAACGTCGGCCGGGTCGGACAAACGATGATCTGCGGTGATGGTGAATGGCAGCGTGTAGGCGCCTTCATCGGTGATGTGTGCGCGACCAACAGCGATGGATGTCGACTGCGGACGAATCAAAATTCCAGAGGCTGCCGTCACGGGCCATGCACCAAGTTCTGCGAAACCAGAAGTGCTCGACTTGAGATACTCAAGTGCGATGCGGCCGTTACTGGCTTCGTTGATGATGGCTTCGAGCTGGGCCGCGAATCCAGAATCGTCGTGTGCTGGAATAGACACGACGGGAGTGACGACGCCGTGAGCAGCCATAACGCTAACGGCGAGTGCGACATCCGCGAAAGATTCGGGAGCGCCTGAATTCCAGTTCGCGTGTAGCTCAGGGAACGCGCGCAAAGTGCGAGCCCAGGCCAGCGCATATGTAGCAGTGCGCTGAGTCGCGTCGTTGATTGGTTGGCCCGTGATGTGCATCGCAAATGACATAGAAAATGCAGGGATATCTGCTGATGCTTCAATTGCCCGTGCGATGGCCAAACGCGTCTTGAGTCTTTTGTCGAGGCCACGATTTTCGCTTAATGCCGAGGCTGCCAACTTCTGCACATCAGCAGTCGTGACGACTCCGTCAGTTCCAGTGGGAACTGCGCGCGCAATATCGACGCGGAGCTCTTGTGCAGTCGCTTTAGCTTTTGGTGTGGCAAGAATCTTTTCGACGGTTGCATTTGCTGCAGGTACAGCTTCGACAACCGCAGTCGGTTCCACCGCTGCGGGTGCAACGACTTCTTCCGCGGGAGCGGCTGGCGCATCAAAAATGCCTGCCAACAAGTCATCGGCTTCTGCATCAACCATGATGAGTGGAGTGCCCACTTCCATGACATCGCCTGGTTCACCGTGTAGCGAAACAACCGTGCCACTCGCGGTGGCTTCAACTTCCATATCGATTTTGTCAGTGGCAACTTCGCACACGACGTCACCAGCGTTGATGACATCACCGACGTTGACATGCCAGACGAGAAGTTCACCTTCGGTCATTGTCATCGACATCTTTGGCATCACGATTGCTACTTGTGGCATGGCTTATGGCTCCCGCATCAAATCTTCGACAGCAGACACGATGTTGTCGATTTGAGGAACGACTGATCGTTCCAACTGTGGTGCATACGGAATCGGCACGTCTAGTCCTGCGAGGCGCTTAATCGGGGCATCGAGGTAGTAGAGACTGCGACCTTCTGCGAGTCGGGCAGAAACTTCTGCCATAAATCCAACATGCTTCGGCGCTTCTTGGACCAGCAGCACGCGACCAGTTGCGCGAGCGGCATCTTCGATCGGACCCATGTCGAGCGGGCTCAGAGTCCGCACATCAATCACTGCGATATCGATGCCTTTCTCGGCGAGAATCGCTGCAGCTTCGAGAGCACGCGACACCATGACACCAGTAGCGACGACGACGGCGTCTTTGCCGTGCTTAGCCACGTGGCTAACGCCAATCGGCGTGCGAACGGCGTCTTCGGTCACTGGGCCGGAGGTCTTGTACAGCAGTTTGTGTTCGAGGACGATGACGGGGTTTGGGTCGTCGATTGCTGAAAGCAACAACCCTTTCGCGTCCTGCGCTGTCGCAGGCATCACTACTTTCAATCCAGGAACATGGGCAAACCATGCTTCAAGACTCTGTGAGTGCTGCGCTGCGGCGCCAGTGCCTGAACCAAGCGGTGCACGAAGCACCATGGGCACACTGAGTTCACCACCCAGCATGAAGTGAATCTTGGCGGCTTGATTAACAATCTGATCCATCGCTTGCGCAGTGAAATCCGAGAACTGAATTTCGACAATCGGCTTCATGCCGACCAGAGCTGCACCTACTGCAGCGCCAACAATGCCGAGTTCTGAAATCGGGGTATCACGAATGCGTTCCGCACCAAAGCGGTGGTAGAGGTCGCCGCTGACGCCGAACGCTCCGCCGTAGATGCCAATGTCTTCTCCGAGCATGAAGACGCTGGGGTCAGCTTCCATGGCCTGGCCAATGGCTTCACGGATTGCTTCTGAATACGTGATGATGCGATTGCTCATGCTTGCACCGCCCGAAAAACAGAAGAAAGAAGTTCGGCCGGATCTGAATCGGGAGCTGTAGTCGCTTCCTGAATTGCAACTCGAATTTTGTCGCGCGTGATAGCAGCGATTGCATCGACGTCCTCGCGAGTCAACACACCACGTTCAATAACCTTGTTTTCAAACTGCACAATCGGATCTTTCGCGCGCCATTCTTCAATTTCTTCTTTGGTTCGGTAGAGGTTCTTGTCGCTCTTGGAGTGACCTTTCCATCGGTAGGTCACTGATTCGACGAGCGTTGGGCCATTGCCACTGCGAGCGCGGTCAACGGCTTCTTGGCACACCAGATACATCGCGTCGGCATCATTGCCTTCGACTCGCACACCTGGAATTCCGTATGCAGCGGCACGATCTGCAACATGCTCAACGTGCATACTCTTTTCTGTCGAAAATGACATGCCGTACTTGTTATTTTCGCAAACAAACACAACGGGCAACTGCCAAATCGCTGCGAGATTCACAGCTTCATGGAATGCGCCTTCGTTGGTCGCACCGTCACCAAAGAAACACATCACGACGTTGTCTTTGCCTTGCATCTTTTGTGCAAGCGCCGCACCCGCGGCGATCGGGATACCACCAGCGACGATGCCGTTGGCGCCGAGATTGCCGGTGGCTGCATCTGCGATGTGCATCGAGCCGCCGCGGCCGCGGCAGTAGCCGGTTTGTTTTGCGAGCAGTTCGGCCATCATGCGCGTGAGGTCTGCACCTTTACCGATGCAGTGACCATGTCCGCGGTGGGTCGACGTGATGAAGTCGGTGGCGCGAAGCGCAGCGGAGGCGCCAATCGCGCTTGCTTCTTGGCCAATCGAGAGGTGCATCGTGCCGTGCATCAATCCGCGGGCGAAAAGCGAGTCCACGGCTTCCTCAAAAAGTCGCACTGCCCACATGCCTTGCAGGGTGGTCCGGGCAGTTTCAGCATTGGCGCTGAGTTCCTGGCCCGGGTGAGCCAGAAGTGGATCAATCGTGTTGGTCATCTAAACTCCTGCACATTCGTGCATACAGTAGGGACATCTGTGCAGTAGTGTGCCACATCACAGCAGAATATGTCGATGGCGTACCGTGCGCCACGAAAATTTGATGGGAGAAAACATGGTTGTGTTCGAAGCGGTAGTGGTCTCACCGGTCGGCTTGCATGCCCGCCCAGCGGCACTTTTTGTGAAGAAAGTTGCTGCATCAGGCCTCAAAGTGACAGTGGAGCCCATGGTTGATGGCGAGCCAGCTGGCAAGGCCGACGGCAAGAGCATCCTGAGTGTCTTAGCGCTTGGAATCAAGAGTGGCCAGACCGTGCGAGTCACCGTCGAAGGAGAGAACCCAGATGCTCTCGTCGCCGATCTGCAGGAGATTCTCGCTGACCCAGAGGGCTAACCTCTGCCCATGCGCGTAGGTCTTGGAACAGATGTTCATGCCTTCGATGCGTCCCGCCCACTCTGGTTGGGATGCATCGAGTGGCCTGGCGTCGTGGGCCTCGCGGGCCATTCCGACGCTGACGTAGCTGCGCACGCCATCTGTGACGCGATGCTCTCGGCGGCCGGTCTCGGCGATTTAGGTTCCAACTTCGGAGTCGATCGGCCTGAGTACGCCAATGCGTCGGGCTCGGTCTTTTTATCCGCAACCCACGCTCTTGTGCGAGCGGCTGGGCTCGAAATTGGCAATATTTCAGTTCAAATTATTGGAAATTCACCGAAAGTCGCACAGCGCCGTGACGAAATGCAAAGCGCCCTCTCGGCTGCTCTCGACGGCGCCGCAGTGAGTGTCTCAGGCACCACCACAGACGGCCTTGGACTCACCGGTCGTGGCGAAGGCATCGCTGCCATCGCAGTGTGCCTGCTGACTGCTTAAGAAAAGTAGGCTTCACCCGTGACTTTGCACCTCTATGACACTGCGTCGCGCTCACTACGACCGTTTACTCCCTTGGTCCCAAATGTGGCGTCGATGTACCTCTGTGGTGCCACAGTGCAATCGAATCCGCACGTAGGACACCTGCGATCGGGCATTGTTTTTGATGTCCTGGGCCGCTGGCTGCGCCATCAGGGCTACACGGTCATTCTGTGCCGCAACGTCACCGATATTGACGACAAAATTCTGCACAAGGCGGTCCACGAAGGTCGTCCGTGGTGGGCGGTCGCGCAGCATTACGAGCGCGCCTTCCAGGCGGCCTACGACGCGCTCGGCTGTACCCCTCCGACCATCGAGCCCCGCGCTACGGGTCATGTCACGCAGATGATTGAGCTAATGCAGACGCTGATCGACCGCGGGCATGCGTACGCATCGG
This sequence comes from Actinomycetota bacterium, assembly GCA_017853815.1. Taxonomy (GTDB): domain Bacteria; phylum Actinomycetota; class Actinomycetes; order S36-B12; family UBA5976; genus JAFMIT01. The sequence goes on along the minus strand of JAFMIT010000028.1, from coordinate 10,686 downwards.
GTGGCGACGTCTACTTCGACGTGCGTTCATTCGAGGACTATGGATCGCTTTCTAACCAGCGCCCCGACGACATGCTGCCGGCGGCGGACAGCGAACATGGTTCGCGCAAAAGAGATCCACGCGACTTCGCCCTCTGGAAGAGCTCAAAGCCCGGTGATCCATTCTGGAACACACCATGGGGGCCCGGCCGCCCTGGTTGGCATCTTGAATGCTCCGCGATGGCTCAGGCGTATCTCGGCGAGTCGTTCGACATTCACGGTGGCGGGCTTGATCTGATCTTTCCGCACCACGAAAACGAAATTGCGCAGTCTCGCGCCGCTGGGATGGGATTTGCTCAGTATTGGCTGCACAACGCCTGGGTGACCGCAGCCGGCGAAAAGATGAGCAAATCATTGGGTAATTCGATGGTCGTCTTCGACGTTCTCGAGCGGATTCGTGCCATTGAACTTCGGTGGTACCTCGTCAGTGCGCACTATCGGAGCAATCTCGAATTCAGTGATGACGCGCTTCAAGAATCTGGCGCCGCGTTCCGCCGAATCGAAGGCTTTGTTACTCGCGCTGCGGAACGTGTGGGCGTGGACTCACTTGATGACCTCACCATCGATGCGGCGTTTAGTGCTGCTATGAATGACGACCTCGGGGTTCCAGCCGCACTCGCGACTCTTCATGAGCTCGTCACCGAAGGCAACCGTCAGATGCAGGCAGGCTCGAGTGCGTCTGATGACCAACTGCGGCACACCTTGAAGCACGTTCGAGGCATGCTCAACATTCTCGGTGTGGATCCGCTGTCATCTCCGTGGCTTGAACGCGCGACAGGCAATGATGACAGTTTGAAGAACATTGTGAATTCGCTCGTTTCCGCTCAGTTAGCCGAACGTCAACAAGCTCGCGAACACCGCGACTTTGCGACTGCTGATGCAATTCGCGACCGACTGGCAGCCGCTGGCATCGCACTTGAAGACACCCCTGATGGCGCTCGCTGGTCGGTCGCTCAAGAAAGTGATGACTAATGGCAGGCAATTCGCAGCGCAAAGGCGCTATTCGCAAGGCAGGCACCAAGAAGGGCAGCACTATCGGCAGCGGTGGCCAGCGCCGAAAAGGTCTCGAAGGTCGCGGTCCAACACCGAAGGCGGAAGATCGCAAGCAACACAAGGCATACAAAGGTGACAAGCCGATTCGCAACACCAAGGCGACCTCTAAGCCAGCGACGCGTGAACGCAAGCCGCAGATGGATGTTGTCGTTGGTCGCAATCCGGTAGTCGAAGCGCTCCGCGCCGAAGTTCCAGCCACGATTTTGCATGTTGCCATCGGTATTGATGCTGACGAACGAGTTCGCGAGGCGCTGGACTTGGCATCTGCTCAAGGACTTTCGATTATGGAAGTTGGCAAGGCGCAGATTGAGCGCATTGCTGGCGTCGCATTGCATCAAGGGCTTGCGCTCACAGTGAAGCCGTACGTTTATCCGGAGTCCGAAGAGTTCATCGGCAATACCGATCTCGTCGTCGCTCTCGATGGTGTCACCGATCCGCGAAACCTCGGCGCTGTGGTCCGCTCGGCTGCGGCGTTTGGTGCAGCCGCAGTTGTGCTCCCCGAGCGCCGCTCTGCTGGTATGACAGCCGTGGCGTGGCGTACTTCTGCAGGCGCTGCGGCCCGTGTCCCTGTCGCTCGCGCGGTCAACCTGACCCGCACGATCAACAAGTTCAAGAAGGCTGGCTACTTCGTTATCGGTTTGGATGCCGAAGGCGAAATGTCGATGGCAGCTGCTGCGGCAGATACTCGTGACGATCGCGTGCTGCTCGTGATTGGAAGCGAAGGCAAAGGTCTATCGCGTCTGGTAGCAGAGGCATGTGATGTTGTCGCGTCGATTCCAATGACAGCAGACACTGAGTCGCTCAACGCATCAGTCGCAGCGGGTATTGCACTGTATGCAATCGCCGAAGCGCGCGCTGATTAGTCGAACTTGATGGCTTCCATTTCGATGGTGTCGTCACTGCTGTTCGCGCTTCCAAACACCGCGGCCTCGTCTGGCTTGTTGCTGAGCACGTCTCGAATATAGGCAGCAACCGCTTCTTCGATGTCGATCTGCCGACCTTGTTTTTCGGCCATGAACCAACGATGTTCAAGCACTTCGTGGAAGATTTCCGCTGGCTCGAGTTTGCGTCGGAGTTCTTGTGGCACTGCCATGACGATGGGCTCAAAAACTTCCATGACCCATCGGTGCGCAACAATCTCTTCGCTTTGAGTAGGCGCGGTGGTCGCGCGGTAACCATCGAGATCATTGAGAAGTCGGCGAGCTTGGTTCTCCTCGACATCAAGGCCAGTGAGTCGTATCAAGCGCCGTGCGTGGTGGCCAGCATCGACAACTTTTGCGGTGATGTTGACGAGCTGTTTGCCGTCATCGAGACTCGCCATGCGAATTTCAGCGACGTCGAAACCCATGGAGTTCAGTCGGCGGATGTGTTGGTCGAGCGGCGTGCGATTGTTGTTGTCGATGAGCACAGGGGTGTTGAGAACTCCCCAGAGCCGTTCGTAGCGTGCACGCAAGCTCAGCCCAACTGGAATGGGATCAACCGCATCAGGCAACCGACCGCCGGCTTGAAGATCCATGAGTTCGCCGGTCACATTCAGCACCGCAGTGTCGATGTCATAGGCGCGCTGACCGTCAGAAAGCTTGGGATGTATATCTCCAGTTTCGGCATCGACAAGGTAAGCCGCAAAGGCGCCAGCGTCGCGACGAAACAGCGTGTTCGAGAGCGAGCAGTCATTCCAGGAAAAACCGACGGAATGCAATCGCACGAACAACAAAGTCAGCGCATCGAGCAAACGAATCGCGGTGTCTGGTCGAGGCGTCGATGAAAACACTGCGCGGTACGGAAGTGAAAACTCGAGATGCTTGGTAATGAGTGCGGCGGGAAGCGCCTCGCCTTGTTTGTCCACGCGTCCGCTCACTACGGCGGTTGCTTCGACAGAGGGAATGCCTAGAGCAGTCAATTCAAGAAGTAGTTGGTATTCGCGTTTGGCGAAGTGTTCTTCAATCTCTTTGACCGCATGAATCACGCCGTTGATGGAGACAAATCGAACGATATGACGCGAGATACCTCGGGGCAACGCGACAATGATGTCTTCGGGCCACTCTTCAAGTGGCGTATCCCACGGGAAAAAAAGGAGGTCGGGATCAGCGACCGCCGCAGTTACGGCAAGTGACACTGATCCCGACCTTTCGTGCGAGAGTTTCGGCTATGCGCCGAGACGGTTTCCGGTGTTTGGATCAAACACGTGGATGTGGTTGTCGTTGATGCCGACGTGGATGGTGTCGCCAACGCGTGGTGGGCGGCGGCCATCGGTACGCACGACGACAGTCTGGGTTCCGTGAGGAGTTTCGACGGTGCCGTGGACGTAAGCATCCACACCGAGAACTTCAACGAACTCGACTGCAACAGCGACGCCTTCGCCGAGGTGCAAGTCTTCTGGGCGGAAACCGACCCGAACTTCGCTAAGACCCTTTGAGCGTGCATCTGCAACAACATCTGCTGGGACTGGAAGCGTTGCGCCACCGAGGCTGACGCCACCGTCTGTGACGTTCGCGAAGACGATGTTCATGGCTGGTGAGCCAATGAAGCCTGCGACGAAAACGTTGTTCGGGTGATCGTAGAGATTCTGTGGGGTGTCGATCTGCATGAGAACGCCATCCTTGAGAACCGCAACGCGATCGCCCATGGTCATTGCTTCGGTCTGATCGTGGGTCACGTAAACAGTGGTGACGCCAAGACGACGCTGAAGCGATGCAATCTGGGTACGCGTCTGAACGCGGAGTTTGGCATCCAAGTTGGAGAGTGGTTCGTCCATCAAGAAGACCTGTGGTTCACGCACGATGGCGCGACCCATGGCAACACGCTGACGCTGACCACCAGACAGAGCCTTTGGCTTGCGCTCGAGGTATTCACTGAGGTCGAGGAGCTTTGCGGCTTCTTCGACACGACGACGGATTTCGTCCTTCGGGGTGCCAGCGATCTTGAGTGCGAAGCCCATGTTCTCTGCGACGCTCATGTGTGGGTACAAGGCGTAGTTCTGGAACACCATCGCGATGTCGCGATCTTTTGGTGCAAGCGCAGTGACATCGCGGTCACCAATGAAGATTGAACCCTTGTCGACTGGTTCGAGACCAGCAAGCATGCGCAGCGAGGTCGACTTGCCGCAACCTGAAGGGCCGACGAGAACGAGGAACTCGCCGTCGTTGATTTCGATGTTCAGGCGGTCGACAGATGGTTTGTCGTTGCCTGGGTAGATGCGGGTAGCATCTTGAAAGACCACTTTGGCCATGATTATTTCCTTCCACTGGCAGGTACGTGCCAGACGATCCGTTGTAGAGGGTGGTTGCTCTCGCAACCGTGTTTAGTTGTGGGGCAAGCCTAGTGGAACGCAGGTGCAAGAGGTAGGGCTAGCTCGGGACTAGTGCGCGCCCTTCGAGAAGAGTCGTGAAGAACAGGCAGAATCCGCGCCCATGAGCAGGGATGTGTTGCGGAGTCGGGTGTACGCGGCCGAGCAACAAGTCACCTCCGCGCTTTCGCGAGCCGGAGAGCGCATCGATTTCTTCGGATCGCAGTTGACTCCGCCATCCGAACTCGCCTTCACAACGCTTTCGGATGTGCGAACCTACGTTGCAAGCGTGCTTGCAGATCACCGCGTGGCGCAGATCTGGGGCTATCTGCCACCTGTTCATGTACGTCGCAGGGCCAGCGATTCCATGGCTCACTACGAATACGAGACCGCCACGATTGCGATTCCGACTGGAAGCGAATGGGCGATGCGAGAACTTGTCGTCCTCCATGAACTTGCGCATCATGTACTGGCCAACTCGCAGCCGACCGTGGCAGCCCATGGGCCAGAGTTCGCCTCGGCTTATATCCAGCTCGTGAGTTTGCGAATCGGCCCTGAGGCGGGTTTGTTGCTGACTGCTGCGTTCGATTCGTGTGGGGTCGAAGTGAGTGCGGTGAAGTCTGCATGAGCACGTTGACCAAAATATCGGCACTGCTGGCTATGGCTGAGCGGACAGACAATCAGCATGAAGCCGAAGCATTTCTCGCCAAAGCCCAGGCTCTCGCAACATTGGCGTCAGTGGATTTGGCGATGGCGCGGGCGGCGACTGACCGTCGCGAAGCGCGCCAGCAACCGATCACGAAAACTATTCAGATTGGTGAACTTCGTTCGCGAGCCAACCGGCACTTGATCGCATTGTTTATTGGCTTAGCGCATGCCAACGACTGTCAGGTCGACATTGCGCACAATTCAACCTACGTGATCGCTTACGGCATGCCGAGCGACATAGATGTCACTGAGGTTCTCTTCAATTCGCTCGCGACCCAGATGGTCGCCATGGGCACGGCCTGGATCCGCAATGCAGAGTGGAAGGGCGACACCTACGTCGGTCATCAGACCGACAGGCGCGGCCGCAAAGTGCCTGTGCGCAAACAACACACTGCCCTGACTGCCAGGGGAGCGTTCTATGCCGGCTTCACGGCATCGATATCCCAGCGCGTCCAAGCGGCCCGAGATGAAGCAGTGGCGGCTCGCACTGCAGCGGAGCAAGCCAACTCGGAGCAAGCTGATAATCGAGCAGCACTCCTGTCGACTGCGGTTGTGCTTCGTGACAAGCAGAAAGAAATCAAGGATTACCACCGCCGAGAATCCCAAGCTCGAGGAACCTGGGGTGGCTATTCGGGGGCAGGATCTCGTGGCAGTGGAGGTTCCGCAACCATCGCCGGACGAGAGGCTGGCCGCCGCGCGCAGATTGGTCGTCAGAGCGCAATCCCGGGCCCTTCTGGGCAAATCGCCCCGTAGCCACAGCTGCCGTGTGAGCATTTGATAACGCAATGGTTACGGACTCGGAATCAAAGATTCTGCCCGTTACATTAGGTCTATTCCTGAATGAACTCTGGAGGGAGTTTCATGCGCGTTCGCGTATTTACAGCACTTGCATCCGCCCTGGCATCGGTGATGGTTTTCACCAGCATGCCGGCCGATGCTCTACCAGCGACCACAAAGGTCACGGTTCACTACCAGCGCTTCGATGGCAACTACACCGGCTGGAATATGTGGCTTTGGGGCGATGTTTCTAACACCGGTGCGGCTTATGAGTTCACTGGTACTGACGCCTACGGCAAGGTTGGAACCTGGGATGTGCCCACCACTGCCGCAGACAAAAAGATTGGCTTCATTGTTCGCACCAACGCGTGGGCAAAAGACGTCAGCGCAGATCGCTTCATTACCACTTTCAAAGCTCCTGGTGAGGCCGAAATTTGGCTGATGCAGGCGGATCCCACCATCAACTACACCCAGCCGAATTCGGACCCCAAAATCGTGAGTGCTTCGCTTGATTCGCTTAACAAAATCACTGTCCAACTCAACAAGAGTCTGACCGTGGTGGCAGGTGCGAATGACTTCACCTTGACTGGTTCAGGTAATCCTGTGGTCACGAGCGTGGCTGTCGTTGGTGGTGGCGCCTCCGGCACGAACCTCAGCCTGACAACCGACCAGTCGTTGTCGCTCACGAGCTCTTACACGTTGTCACATCCAACGTACGGTTCGCAGACGGTGGCAATTGGCAACGTGATGAATTCGACTGAGTTCAATGCCCAGTTCAATTACGAAGGTAGCGACCTTGGTAATACTTACTCGGCAGCTAAGACTGACTTCCGTTTGTGGGCACCGACTGCAACAACAGCAGAAATCCTGATTTATCCGTCTGCTTCAGCTGATGCAGTTCCAGTCGCGTATGCCATGACCAAGAGCACCAAGGGCACCTGGACGTACACACTTGACGGTGACCAGCACGGCACCATCTACACCTACCGAGTAGATGTGGGCGGCGTGACCAATGAGGCAGTCGATCCCTACGTTCGCGCAGCGACCGTTAACGGTGTTCGCGGTGTCGTTGTCGATCTCGCGCGCACGAATCCGGATGGATTCTTGACTTCGGCTCGTCCTGCCTTCAGCGGCAAGCCAACCGATGCGACTTTCTACGAACTACACGTTCGCGACTTGTCAATGGATGCTTCGAGCGGCATTTCCACAGCTCACAAGGGCAAGTTCCTTGGTCTCACTGAAGCTGGCACCAAGACGCCAGACGGCAAGTCAAAGACCGGTGTGGACGCCATTGTTGATCTGGGTGTGACTCACGTGCAGTTGCTTCCCATTTACGACTACAAGACGGTGGACGAAAATCTGAATACGCAGTTCAACTGGGGCTATGACCCACAGAACTACAACGTGCCAGAAGGTAGCTACTCAACGCAGCCAACCAACCCAACCAACCGCATTACAGAGCTGAAGCAGACAGTTCAGTACCTGCATGGCCGCAAGCTTCGCGTCATCATGGACGTCGTGTACAACCACGTGTTCAATGCTGCAGCACACAGCTTCGAGAAGTTGGTACCTGGCTACTTCTTCCGCAAGAACGCTGACGGCTCGTACGCAAACGGCACTGGTGTCGGAAACGAAACTGCTTCAGAACGTCCCATGATGCGCAAGTTCATTGTCGAATCCATTTCGTACTGGGCTTCTGAGTACAAGCTTGATGGTTTCCGTTTTGACCTGATGGGCATTCACGACGTCACAACGATGCAACAGGTTCGGGCAGCGCTCACCGCGATTGATCCAACCATCCTTGTGATCGGCGAAGGCTGGGTCATGGGTGCGTTGCCGGCGAGTGATAAGGCGGCGCAGCCGAACGCTTCAAAACTTGCAGGTATTGGCATGTTCAATGACGGAATTCGCGATGGCATCAAGGGTTCCGTATTTCAGCGCACCGACACTGGTTGGGCGTCTGGCAAGTACTCGGCCAAGCAACAAGTGCAGGTCGGTATCGTGGGCAACACTTTGTACAGCCCGTCCGTTTCGGGTTCATGGGGTCTGATCGCACCTGGTCAGTCCGTGAACTACGTTGAGGCCCATGACAACTTGACGCTGTATGACAAGCTCAAGGGCAGCCTCAGCAACGGTCAAGCATCTGCAGCGAGCATCACCAAGGTTCACCGTTTGGCGAGCTCCATCGTGATTCTCAGCCAGGGTATGCCATTCATTCACGCTGGTCAGGAGTTCATGCGTTCTAAGAACGGCAATGACAACAGCTACAACTCAAGTGATGCTGTGAACTCCTTGAAGTGGACTTCGCGAGTGTCGAACGCCTCGACGGTGAACTACTTCAAGGGTCTGCTCGCCATTCGCAAAGCGCACGCCGCTTTCCGGATGTCGTCTGCGGCGACCATCAAAGCTCGCTTGAAGTTCTTGTCAACGACCGATTCCGTGATTGCCTACAAGATTGACGGCAAATCGCTCGGCGACAGCTGGAAGACGATCGTGGTAGCTCACAACGCTGGCACGGGTGCTCGCGCTGTGACGCTGCCTGTCAAGGGTGCGTGGAAGATTGTTGTTAATTCAACGGCAGCGGGAACGAAAGTTCTGAAGACGCTTCCAGTGAAAACTGGAAGTGTGTCAGTGCCGGCGCAGTCCACCATGGTGCTGTACCTGTAACACGAACAGATAAGACAATGGGCGCGGTGTTTACCGCGCCCATTGTTTTATGGTCCTAGTCACTGAGTTTTAGCTCTGTGTGCGAATGTTCAAGTTCTTCGATTCCCTGGGAGTAGCGGGTTTCGTACTTGCCGAGTTTCCAGATGCCAACAGAAACCACCCACGCGGCAACAAAAGAAGCCACAATGAAATAGCCAACGCCGCCGAGATCAATTGAGGCGATGAGATTGAACACTGGAAGGTTTTCGATATCAGTTTTGTTGGCGAGCACACCGACAAGTTGAATCGTGCCGATGACCAGCGCGACGAAAACAGAGATTCCAGTTGTCGTGATGTTGTAGTAAATCTTGCGCAGCGGACTCGTAAACGTCCAGGAGTACGCCTTCGTCATAAAGATGCCATCGAGAGCATCCATGAGTGACATTCCGGCAGCAAAAATAAGCGGAAGCGCAATGATGGCGAGTGGCGGCAAAGTTCCGCCGACTGTGCCGACAGCGGCGGTAGCGGATAGTGCTAACAATCCAACTTCGGTTGCAGTATCAAACCCGAGGCCGAAGAGGACACCGATGGGGTAGAGCTGCCAAGAGTGATCGAAGCCTTTCGCGAACTTGCCGCGAAAAATGCGGCGCATTAGTCCACGCTCATTGAGCAGTTCTTCTAGATGCTCGTGTGAGAACTTTCCCGATTTCGCGGCCTTCCACACTTTGATAACGCCGATCAGAATGACGAGATTGAGAATGCCGACGAGATACAAGAAGAAGGCGGACACAGATGCGCCGATGATGCCGCCGGTTTCTGCAAAGTCAGATTGGAATTCTGCAGCACGCTTGGCCGCAAACGCGATGAAGATCGAGAGTCCAAGCACGATGGTTGAGTGACCAAGCGAAAAGAAGAGGCCGACGCCGAGTGGCTTTTTGCCTTTGGCGAGCATCAGGCGGGTGGTGTCGTCGATGGCGCTGATGTGGTCAGCGTCGAAAGCGTGGCGAAGTCCGAAGCTGTACGCCAGTGCGCCGGCGCCGGCGTAGATCAACGCTCCACTGCTATCGGTGATCGTCGCGTAGGCAGGGTCGGAGTTGTAGTAGATGAAGAGCCCCCAGCCTGCAATGTGCAAGAAGAGAACCGTGCCAAGAACTCCGAAGAGTGCGGGCAATTCCTCACGGCTGAACTTCAAATGATGCCGCAGCGAGGTGCGTTCTTCGGTCAAACTCATGCCTTGACGGTATTGCAAGTGGCTACTACCTGCAAATTATTCGCAATAACGGTTTTTCGTCATTCGAGCTGTCAGTTTGAGCCGACTAGGGGACTTGAACCCCTAACCCCCGCATTACAAGTGCGGTGCGCTACCAATTGCGCCAAGTCGGCCTGAGCCCAAAGGCTCGGGCGCGGACTTTACTAGTAGCTGATTCTTGGAAGAAGTGGAGACCAAAGCCCGTACCGCTGGGGTAACCCCGAAACTAGCGTGAGCAGTGCCTCGCAAGATCGTCTTGCTTGAGGCGGAAGGAAGAGTGACGCCATGTCAACACAACTTGTGAAGACCAATCGTTACCGCAATCTGCTCGATGACATGTTCGAAGCGGGCACTGATTGGTTCGTCGGTTTCGACAAGACCCTCGATGGTCTGGCCGAAAAATGGGACTCCGCGATGGAACACTTTCATGAGTTCCCCATGTCTAAAGTGAGCCAGATTGATGACTCGCATTACGTCATCGATGTAGCTGTCGAAGATTTTGACAAATCTGAGCTGAAGGTAAAAATCCGTGGAGATGAGCTGTTAATCGACGGCGAAAAGACGGTTATTTCGTCGAAAGACGGTGTCGACGAATCAATCACCAAAACTCTCCACCAACGGTTCCTGCTTTCTGATCGCCTAGAGATCACAGAGGCCAGTCTCAACGATGGGAATTTGAAGATATCTTTGGAAAGCAAGGCCCCGGTGAAGGCTGCCGAAAAGCTGCTTGAGATTCATTAGTTCTGTGACTGATGAGTCTCCTGTGACTGATGTGAAAGCCAAGCTGCAGGTCGCTGGGAATCGAACAAAAAACCGAATGACAACCGTGTAGTTCATCCCCTAGAGTCGGGCGAGTTCGGCTTACCGAGCGGCCTGCAGTGTCATACCCCCATGTCACTGTTCGCACTGATCGACCTGAACTTAGACCA
>JAFMIT010000149.1 GCA_017853815.1 Actinomycetota bacterium | reverse complement strand
AGCCTCCTGTAGTTGGGAGGAGAGTTGTACGCGGCTTAACTCTCTTTCGGCTCTCAGTTCATCGACGATCTGCTCACAGTTGTTGTAATGCAAATGACACAAACTGAGACCGTCGCGAAATGATTTGCAGTAAGAATGTCCCAATGAACAGCAGTCCACCGCAATCGCGCTCGCGAGACGAACTGCTGCAACCTGACGGCACCCCGCATCCCGCTGGTGCGCGTCTCTACAAAAGCATCACTGAACTTGGTTCCGCGGGACTTCAGCAACGCGCTCAGGTGCGAGACGCCTACCTCGACCGCCAAGGCATCACGTTCAGCCTCTCAGGCAAAGAGCGACCGCTTCCGCTTGACTTAATTCCGCGGATGATTTCTGCGGATAACTGGAACTACATCGAGAGCGGCATCATCCAGCGCATTAAGGCGCTTGAACTTTTTCTCGCCGATGTCTATGGCGAAGCGAATATCCTCAATGACGGCATAGTGCCTCGCAAACTTGTCACCTCTTCGAGCCATTTCCACCGAGCTGCACACGGCATCGTTCCGCCCAATGGCGTACGAATTCATGTCGCTGGTGTGGACCTTGTGCTCGACGAACACGGACAGTTCCGCGTACTCGAAGACAATCTGCGCTGTCCATCAGGTGTCTCGTACATGTTAGAAAACAGACGCACCTTGTCTCACGTCGTCCCAGAATTCTTCTCTGGCTATCGGGTACGTAATGTGGGCGATTACCCAGAGCGGTTGCTCGATGCTCTGCGCGCGGCCGCACCGCTAGGCGTCGAAAACCCCACAGTTGCTGTGCTGACACCCGGCGTCCACAACTCGGCTCACTTTGAGCACGCATTTCTCGCACGCAGGATGGGCGTTGAACTCGTTGAGGGACGCGATCTCTATGTTCGTCATGACCAAGTGTGGATGCGCACGACCCGTGGTCCACGACCGATTCACGTTCTCTATCGGCGCATTGATGATGATTACCTAGACCCGTTGCAGTTTCGTCCAGATTCAGTGCTCGGCGTACCTGGCATCGTCAACGTCGCTCGCGCTGGCAAAGTGAGTCTCGCAAATGCGATTGGTAACGGCGTCGCAGATGACAAAGCCATCTACCCCTATGTCCCGGACCTCATCGCGTATTACCTCAACGAGAACGCAATTTTGCCGAACGTCCCCACGTTTGATCTCCAAGTCGACGACCAGCGGGAATACGTTTTGGGACGACTCGAAGAAATGGTGATCAAGCCAGCGGACGGCAGTGGCGGCTACGGCATTGTGATTGGCAATCGTGCAACGGAAGCTGAATTGCTTGCTGCCAAAGTCGCGGTCGAAGCTGATCCACGAAACTGGATTGCCCAACCCATTGTGGCGCTATCGACGAGTCCAACTTTGCTTGAAGATGGAAGCGTTGAACCGCGCCATGTTGATCTTCGTCCGTTCGCTGTCAACGATGGCGAGCGAATCTCGGTTGTCCCTGGCGGGTTGACCAGAGTGGCATTGCCCAAAGGCAGTCTCGTGGTGAACTCGTCTCAGGGCGGTGGCTCGAAAGACACGTGGGTACTCGAAGGCGAAACGAGTAGCGACTCACTGCAGACTAATCGGCCCGCCCCTCGACTCCAGAGAGTCCGTAGCGCCAACGTCGATCGAAACAACGCTCCATCGATTCACGATGAGCGGATGCGCCAGCAGGAGCAACAACAGCAACAGGAGCGGACATGCTGAGCCGACTTGCCGAATCGTTCTTCTGGATTGGTCGCTATGTGGAGCGTGCGGAATCCACGACAAGACTGTTGCAGGAACACCACCAGCTCCTCGTCGAAGATCGCACTGTGTCAGAAGCGGCGGGCACCGCGATTGTGCTCGATGCCTTAGGCATGAAACATGATGGTGTGAACACGCGAGCGGCATTTATTGACGCCGTCGTTGGCCATGAAGATGATCCAACCACTATTGCGGGTTCCGTTTTCGCAGCCCGAGAAAACGCTCGAGCAGTTCGAGAAGTGCTCGCTGGCGAAGTGTTTGAATCGCTCAACTCCACACATCTACTGCTGACCCGTGCGCATGTCCCAAGCCAAAATCCTGGCGCAGCACTTCATCGCATTCTTGAACGACTTCTCGTGGTCAATGGCTCTTTTGAATGGGAAATGTCACGCGATGAGAGTTATTCCTTCTGGACAATTGGTCGGGCGCTGGAGCGAATCGACATGACGGCACGCTTGCTCAACCTTCGGCATGAAGATTTATGGTTCGAAGCCGGACCGACCACCACACTCCGCTCTGCTGCCGCCATCACTCCGTTTTTGCGCACCGGTTTTGCGCTGGTGCCTGACGAGGTTCGCTCCTTCTTGGTTCTCGATCGAGAATTGCCGCGAAGCATGTTGCACAGTGCATCGGTAGCCGAAGATGCGGTGCGCGGTCTTGAGCGTCAAGGGGTCGCAGGAAGCGATGACCTCTTAAGAGAAATTGGTCGCATGCATTCGGCTCTGCAGTTTGCCGACCGCGATGCGGATCGCAAAACAATCAATGAGCTGATCACGACCTCACAACAGTCTGCATCGCGGGCCAGCGAGCTCGCCGCTGAGGCGTTCTTCCGACAGACCGGCACGATTGTGTGGAGCCACTGATGACGCGGCGCAGATTACGAATTGAACATCGCACTGGCTACCGTTACGAGTCAACGGTTGCCGCTAGCTTCAACGAAGTTCGAATGACCCCGCTCAACACTCGACGTCAACATGTTCTGTCACATCAGTTGCACATCACCCCTGGTGCAGGAGTCACCGAATATCAGGATTATTGGGGAACCACTGTGCACTCGTTCGATGTGCACGATCCCCACGTGATGCTTGAAGTCGTTTCCACGGCCACAGTCGATACCGAAACCGAACATTTCGTTGCAGACGGAACGGACTGGTCGACCCTTGCGAGTACCAGCGTGCGAGATCGTTGGTGCGAATACTTAACGCCGACAGCTCTCGTGCCCGCGCTGACTCACGATGATTCGCGGCTATCGATTGTCGAGAAGATGCTCGCGACGTCGACTCCGGCTGAAGCAATCGCTTTGGCGTTCAACTCTGTGCGCGAGCACATTTCGTACCGAAGTGGCGCGACGAGCGTGTTCACCACAGCCGATCAAGCGTGGGCATTAGGTCAAGGGGTCTGCCAAGACTTTAGCCACACTTTGCTCTCGCTCCTCAGAACTGCCGGCATCCCAGCGCGGTACGTCAGTGGCTACCTCCACGATCCGAGCAACGAACTTGGGTCCACCCACATTGGTGAGAGTCATGCGTGGGTGGAGTTTTGGAATGGCGGCTGGGAGGCCATCGATCCAACCAACAGTCGCGAAGTCGCAGGCAGTCATGTGCTTGTCGCTCGTGGTCGCGACTACGTAGATGTGGCGCCACTCAAAGGTATTTACGCAGGTGGCAAGAGCGAAGCTCTCGGCGTTGCGGTACACATCACCGAGTTGCAGCGGTAATTCTTAGACTCCCGCTGTGTTTAAGAGTCGCAACTTTGATGCCCTGCGGGCAGAGCTCAGCAAAAAACTCACTGTGCTCGACGGCGGGCTCGCAACCTCACTAGA
>JAFMIT010000148.1 GCA_017853815.1 Actinomycetota bacterium | reverse complement strand
GCTCAACTGCTCCAGATGTTCGCACCTGCGTCATCACTGGCCTCACCAACGGCACCAAGTACACCTTCCAGGTGGCTGGTATCAACATCCTCGGTATCGGTGCTGCCAGCGCAGCATCAGCTGAAGTGGTGCCATTCGGTAAGCCAACCGCAGTCACGAGCGCCAAGGTCAACGGCATCCTCAAGGTCAAGTACCTCCTGATCGGCGTTCGCGGTGCTACCTCGAACGGCTCAGCGATCACGGGCTACAAGGTCAAGTACGCCTTCGGCACCTCGAAGAAGTTCACGGTCTGGAAGCTGATCAAGCCAAACGGCGTGTTCAACGTCGTTGGCTGGCCACGTAACAGCACCATCAAGATCCAGGTGGCCTCGGTCAACGCCGCAGGTCAGACGATCTCGAAGCTGATTACCCTCAAGACTCCGAAGTAAATCTCGGATAACGACCCTAGAGGCCGTCCGCATCCACCCCTTGCGGGGAGGGTCCGGGCGGCCTCTTTTCACGATTTGGGCGGATGGTCCCCTCACACGTAGACTCCGCCCTTGGCTTGCGAAGAGCCGTGCCCATGTGTGCCTTCCCCGAGGTGCGGCTGGTCATGTTCTGCGCCAGTCACCCCGCACACTTGATGAGGAGACAGCCACTTTTATGGCCAAGAAAGACGGTGCCATCGAGCTCGAAGGCACAATCACCGAAGCATTGCCAAACGCAATGTTCCGGGTGGAGTTGGACAACGGTCATATGGTGCTAGCTCACATCAGCGGCAAAATGCGTCAGCACTACATCCGCATCCTGCCGACCGACCGCGTTGTTGTAGAGCTTTCGCCCTACGACCTCACGCGCGGCCGGATTGTGTATCGCTACAAGTAAAAGGGAAACTCCATGAAGGTGCAGCCAAGCGTCAAGCCGATCTGCGACAAGTGCAAGGTCATTCGTCGCCACGGCAACGTCATGGTGATCTGCGAAAACCCACGCCATAAGCAGCGTCAAGGTTAAGCAGAAACACAACAACTAAATAACCCTGCGATAAACCGTAGCTGAACTCTCGGGCCAAGAGGTTCAGACGTCACCCCCAGTGCAGAGGCTGGGGACTTACCCGGGCGGGTAAGACCGTTTATCGATTCGAAACCTCAGCATTACAGAAAAGGAACCGCCCAATGGCACGTCTAGTCGGTGTCGACCTCCCTCGCGATAAGCGAGTCGAAGTCGCTCTTACCTACATCTACGGTGTTGGTCGTACCAGCTCACAGCAAGCTCTTGCAACGACTGGTATTAATCCAAACACCCGCGTCAAAGATTTGACGGACGAAGAAGTTATCAAGCTCCGCGACTACATCGATGCAAACCTCAAGGTAGAGGGTGACCTCCGCCGCGAAGTTGCTGCAGATATCCGTCGCAAGGTTGAGATCGGCTGCTACCAGGGTCTACGTCACCGTAAGGGACTCCCTGTTCGCGGCCAGCGCACGCGTACCAATGCACGCGGACGCAAGGGCCCGAAGAAGACAGTGGCTGGCAAGAAGAAGGCCACGAAGTAGTAGTCCGAATTCCCTTCGCGGAATTAGTCGTTAATAGGAGCAAAACAAACACATGCCCCCAAAGTCATCAAAGGCGGCTGGAGCCAAAAAGCTTCGTCGCAAAGAACGGAAGAACGTGGCCGCTGGCCAGGCGTTCATCAAGAGCACGTTTAACAACACGATTGTGTCCATCACGGATCCAACTGGTGCTGTTATCTCCTGGTCATCAGCAGGTCAGGTCGGTTTCAAGGGTTCACGTAAGTCGACCCCATTCGCTGCTCAGATGGCAGCTGAAGCCGCAGCTCGTCGTGCCATGGAGCACGGTATGAAGCGCGTTGACGTTTTCGTTAAGGGTCCAGGTTCTGGCCGCGAAACCGCCATCCGCTCCTTGCAGGCCGCTGGCCTCGAAGTCGGTTCAATCTCCGACGTGACCCCTGTTCCCCACAACGGTTGCCGCCCTCCAAAGCGGCGTCGTGTCTGAAGCCCTGAGGAGATACTGAATCATGGCTCGTTATACCGGTGCCGACTGCAAGCGTTGCCGTCGCGAAAAGACCAAGCTTTACCTCAAGGGTTCAAAGTGCGATTCGGGCAAGTGCCCGATCGAAAAGCGCCCTTACCCACCCGGCCAGCATGGCCGTGCACGTACGAAGGAATCTGAGTACCTGCTCCAGAAGCGCGAGAAGCAGAAGTGCGCCCGTATTTACGGTGTGCTCGAGAAGCAGTTCCGTGGCTACTACGAAGAAGCTCATCGCAAGAGCGGCAAGACTGGTGAAAACCTCTTGCTCATCCTCGAGAGCCGTCTCGACAACGTGGTTTACCGTGCAGGCTTCGCAAAGAGCCGCGACATGGCACGCCAGGTTGTGCGCCACGGTCACATCACTGTGAATGGCAAGAAGGTGGATATCCCATCTTTCCGCGTCACTCCATCTGACATCGTTGAAGTTGTCGTTGGTTCACGCGAACTCACCCCATTCCAGGTAGCTCGTGCAGAACACGGTGAGCGCACCGTTCCAGCTTGGCTCGAAGTGATCCCAAGCCAGATGCGCATCCTCGTGCACCAGCTTCCAGTCCGCGCACAGATCGACACCGCTGTTCAAGAACAGCTGATCGTCGAGTTGTACTCCAAGTAAGACCTCTGATGTTGGGGGCGAGAAATCGCCCTCAACATCAACCCTTGCTGCGGCACAAAAGTTCCGCAGTTGGCCTAAACGTGACGTCAAATCGAGGTCGTCACCGAAAGGAAGAGAAAAGTGCTTATTGCACAGCGCCCAGCTCTCACTGAAGAGTCATTGTCTCCTACCCGTTCACGCTTCACGCTTGAGCCATTGGAGCCAGGTTTTGGTTACACCCTTGGCAACTCCCTCCGCCGTACTCTGCTTTCGTCTATCCCAGGCGCTGCTGTCACCAGCATCCGCATCGATGGCGTCTTGCACGAGTTCAGCACCATCGAAGGTGTCAAGGAAGATGTTGTTGAGCTCGTTCTCAACATCAAGAACATTGTCGTTTCATCTGAATTCGACGAGCCAGTTGTCATGGTGCTTCGCAAGGCTGGCGCCGGCGCTGCAACCGCAGGCGACATCGAAGTTCCTGCAGGTGTGGAAATCCACAACCCAGAACTTCACATTGCAACCTTGAACGACAAGGGTCGTCTTGAGATTGAGTTCGTTGTTGAACGTGGCCGCGGTTACGTCTCGGCAGTGCAGAACAAGCAGGTTGGACAAGAAATCGGTCGCATCCCAGTCGACTCGATCTACAGCCCAGTGCTTCGCGTGACCTACAAGGTCGAAGCAACCCGTGTTGAACAGCGCACCGACTTCGACAAGCTCATCATCGACGTTGAGACCAAGCCAGGTCGCGAGCCACGCGACGCCATGGCCTCTGCCGGTTCAACCTTGGTTGAGCTCTTTGGTCTTGCACGCGAACTCAACGATCAGGCTGAAGGTATTGAAATTGGACCATCTGCGACCGACGTGTACGCAGCGGAACAGCTCAGCACCCCAATCGAACAGCTTGACCTGACCGTTCGTTCTTACAACTGCCTCAAGCGCGAAGGCGTTCACACTGTTGGTGAACTTCTC
>JAFMIT010000147.1 GCA_017853815.1 Actinomycetota bacterium | reverse complement strand
CGCGATGGACAAGTGTTCTATGTTCACAATCGCGTGAGCAGCATTCAGAACACTGCTTCCAAACTCCAAGAACTTGTTCCTGAAGCGCGCATCGCGATCGCGCACGGACAGATGAATGAGCACCAACTCGAGCAAATCATCGTCGACTTCTGGGAGAAGCGTTTCGATGTGTTGGTCTCGACGACTATCGTCGAAAGTGGTCTCGACATTCCTAACGCCAACACGTTGATTGTGGAACGCGCGGATGCTTTCGGTTTGTCACAGCTTCACCAGTTGCGTGGTCGAGTCGGCCGCGGCCGCGAACGCGCCTATGCCTACTTCTTGTACCCGGGCGAAAAGCCATTGACCGACACCGCACATGAACGACTTTCGACCATCGCCCAGTTCACCGACCTCGGCTCGGGCATGCAGGTGGCGATGAAGGACCTTGAGATCCGAGGTTCGGGCAATCTTCTCGGCGGAGAACAAAGCGGCCACATCGCCGACGTCGGTTTCGATCTTTATGTGCGCCTGGTCGGAGAAGCGCTCGCCGAATACAAGGGCGAAAAAGATGAAGCTGCCAACGACATCCGGATTGAACTTCCCCTCGATGCTTACTTGCCGCATGAGTACGTGCCGTCCGAGCGGCTGCGTCTCGAGATGTACAAGCGACTCGCTGATGCGACCTCGACAGAGGACCTCAGCGCGGTGCGAGACGAGCTGCAGGACCGCTACGGCGCGGCACCACAACCTGTTCTCACGCTGCTGTCAGTCGCAGAACTGCGAATCGAAGCCCGCGCGCTCGGTCTCAACGAAATCATCGCGACCGGTCCTTCTGTGCGCTTTGCCCCCGTCAACCTGCCCGACAGCCTCCAAATGCGCATAGCCCGGCTGTACCCGAAGAGCACCCTCAAACCAGCAACGCGTACCATCGTCATACCGAAGCCGGGGTCACCAGCCCGCGGCGCAGCGGACGTTCCAGATCACGAGTTGATTGAATGGGTCCGTGGCGTGCTGAAGGTGATTACGCCCGTGACGGTAGCCGAAAAGACCTCGTAGGAGAGTTCGTGAAGTCGAAGTTGAAGTTTGTAGCTATTGCCGCTGCCGCACTGTTGTTGACGGGTTGCAGCCTTGCCGAAAAGGCCGGTGCCGCCGTCGTTGTTGGCACTGAGCGCATGAGCTCTTCAGAGCTGGCTGCCGAATACCAGTCGGTCCTCGATGCACTTCCTGCCGACAGCCAAGGGCTCGGCTCACCCACCCAGGTCAATCGCACCATCCTGCAGTCCTACGTTTACTCGGTTGTCGTCAACGCAATCGGCGTTGAGTACGGCGTTGTTGCCACAGATGCACAGGTCGCGGCAGAGCGTGCGAGCCTCGAAGAAAAGTACGGCAAGGATGGGTTGCTTGAAGTCGCTGCCCAAGGCGCTATTGCGCCAGTCGCGATTGATCGCACTTTGCGCACCTCACTGACCTACCGCAATGTTGCTGAGAAGCTGGTGCCCGGCGGTACGACTGAAGAACAAGATGCTGCTGTCGGCCCAAAGCTCATTGAATTCGCCAAAAAGCTTGGTGTCGAAATCGCACCTCGCTACGGGCAGTGGAACGCTGAAAACATTGTGGTCGAAGACCTCGCTGATGGTCTGAGCGTGTCTCAGGCCGCAATTCTCGCTGCAGCGCAGGGCTAACTCCCACGATGGCCGCATCTGGTGAAGGGCTGCTCCGACTTATCGAAGTCATGGACACCTTGCGCTCACCGGGAGGCTGTCCATGGGATGCCAAACAGACGCACGCTTCACTCGTTCAGTACCTCATTGAAGAGGCGTACGAGACGGTCGACGCCATCGACAGCAATTCACGCGATGACTTGCTCGAAGAACTTGGCGACTTACTGCTGCAGGTCTACTTCCATGCACGAATCGCAGAAGAATACGAAAGCAATCCCTTCAGTATCGACGATGTCGCGCACGGCATTGCAGACAAACTGGTTCGCCGCCATCCGCACGTCTTCCCAGATGCTGATGGAAATCTGCAGGATGCTGCGGATGCCGCGGCAGTCGAATCAAAATGGCAAGAGCTCAAAAATGCTGAAAAGTCACGCACTAGCGTCACCGACGGCGTTCCTGTCTCGTTACCTGCTCTGACTCAAGCGTCGAAGCTGCTGCAGCGGCTCGACAATGCGTCTGCACCTGCACCGCTGCACATGGATGCAGTCGAAGCTGTCGAGGATGCATTGGCCAGTGGCATTGACCCGGGTCAGCTCATGATTGCGCTTGTCGCGAAACTTCGTGCCGAAGGTAGAGATCCCGATGCGCTCATGCGCGAATCTGTCCGCGGTTTCCGCGAAGCGATAATCAATTCCGAGCGCTAGCCGCCGCACGCGCTGGGCACCGGGGTGGCAGCACCCTTCGACTCTCCCGTTTTGTCTGACTTTGAAACTTTTCCAAAGTTTTTGTGAAGTGGCGTAAGAAAACCATCGACCCGGCACATTCCTCAGTAGACACGCGCAGTTTCGGCGCCCGCGGGCGCCAGCACTTGGGGGGGGCGTATGCCATTCGAACTCACGCAGCGGGTCCTGCGCTCGACAGGGGAGAGCGCAGTGCCAGCGGCTTCAGAGTTGGTACGTTACCTACATGCCAGTCGCCCAGGGGACGGAAGCTACGTGACCGAGGAGTTGCTGAGTGAAATCAACGCTGATGCGTTGGTCTACCGGCTGTACCTCGCGCATTTGACGCAGGTGCGCCGTTACGTAGCGTCGCTGGTGCCGCTTGCGGATGTCGATGACATCGTCGCCGACACATTTGCGCTAGCGCTCACGAAATCAGACAAGATTCCTGAGAACCTGGGACTTGCCTGGCTGCTCAAGTCTGCGAAGTACTTGGCCAACAATCACAATCGACGCCACCGCAACGCGGATTTTTCACTTGAATCTGATGCTGGGTATGTGCAGTTTCAGACCACGGACGAGTACGAACGGGCGGATGTTGGCTTAGTTGTGCGATCGGCGATGGATCAGTTGCCGCCGAAAGAGCGTGAGGCCGTGATGCTGTTCACGTTTGAACAATTGGATTCAAAACAGTGCGCGCGAATCGCTGGCTGCACGGTGAACACCTACAACGTTCGTTTACATCGCGGAAAAATGAAGTTAAAGGAACTTCTAGCAGATTTAGATTTAGAACTCGGGGGAGACGAGTAGCCATGACTGACGTAAGAGTTCTGATCAGAGAGTCCTATGACTCTCGACCAACTTCTGAGGTGCTCGACTGGAGCTCCATTGTCGCCCGTACGCCAGCACGCTCACGCCGTCGCTGGCGATCGCCACTTGCGATGATTGCCATCGTGCTCGCGGCCGGAGCAGCAGTCGCGACTGGCGGCACCGACGCAAATCGATTGCCACCGACAGATTTTGATGTTGCACTCGCGCCGAACTGGGACGGCGAAGGCAACCTGATTGATCGGTCTACTGATCGCGATGGGAATGGCCAACCGACGGGTGCGTTCCTGCCAGGCGTCAGCTTCCGCATCAACGGAGATTTGAGATGTTTGTTTACACCAGGATCTGATAGCGGAGGACATTTGTCTTTCGAACAGATTGGCGATTTCAGGAGCCTCACCGAACAAGATTTCAT
>JAFMIT010000027.1 GCA_017853815.1 Actinomycetota bacterium | reverse complement strand
ACATTCGACACGCGACCAGGACCACCAGCAACTTCATCGCGAGCCAACGATCGAGCTCCGGCCATGACCTGTTCAACAATTTCGGCGGTTGAAAGATTGCGAGTGAGTCCAGCCTGGCCAGTCGCACAGAAAGGGCAGTTCATGCCACAACCGGCCTGCGAGGACACACACATTGTCACGCGATCGGGATAGCGCATCAGCACAGACTCAACCAGCGAACCGTCGTGCAGCTTCCAAACGTTCTTGACGGTCATGCCTTTGTCGCATGTCAGTGACCGAATTGGTGTGAGCAACTGCGGCAGGAGACTGTCAGAAATTTTCTGTTGATCCGACTCGCTGATGTCACTCCACTCGGATGGGTTGTCCGAGAGCCGAGAGAACCACTGGCGTGATACTTGATCGGCGCGAAAAGCTGGGAGTCCAAGTTCTTTGAACTTTTCTTTTCGACCCGCGAGATCCATATCCACCAAATGCTGAGGCGGCATCCCCTTCTTTGGGGCAATCATCACCAATTCGCCGGGTTGCATCGACATGTCAGACTCCGAACACGATTGTCAGGGCAACCCATGCCACGGGCGCGTTGAGTAGCTGTGAATCAATGCGATCGAGAAAACCGCCGTGACCAGGAATGGAATTGCCGCTGTCTTTGATGCCAGCGTCGCGCTTAATCGCGCTTTCGATGAGATCGCCTGCGGTGGCAGAACACGCCATGATGGCGCCGAATAAAGCACCTTGAAGTGCTTGAATCTCGACAAGGTGCGGAACAGCAAACGCACCGATAATCATCGCGAGAATAATTGAACCAGCGAAGCCTTCCCAGGACTTCTTGGGACTGATTGTCGGCACCATCGGATGACGACCAAAAAGAATTCCTGCGAAATAGCCGCCAGTGTCGTTGGCAGACGTGAGGAGCACCAGCGTCATCACTCGACCGAGCGCATTCTCGGTGCTCGCTAGATCCGCAGCGAAGGCGAGCAAGAATCCCGTGTAGAGAACGATGGCAATACTCGCGCCCGTATCTCGAGCGTAGTGCTCGACTCCGCCTGCCAAGCGTCGAAGGGCGATCAGGATGCATGCGGCAGCGAACCAAATGCTCGCCCGCTCAATGCCTTCGAAGTAGGCCGCAAAAATGATGAAAGGAACCGCGATCAGGATTGTGCCCCGCGGCAAGCGCGCTGACGACGTTTCATCGAAGGACAAGAGTTCCCGCGCGGCCATAGCGCCCATGAAGGCAGCAAGCGCAGCAAACAGAGCAGGAAAGAACGCAAGGCTTGCGATGATTGAAGCCATCATTGCGAGTCCAACAACCGTAGCCACTGGCAAATTGCGGCCAGTGTTGATGGTTTTGGACGAGGACATCATCAGACTTCGAGAAGTTCAGCTTCTTTGTGCTTGAGCACTTCGTCAATCACCTGGACATGCTTCTGCGTGAGATCGTCGAGGGACTTCTCAGCACGACGGACGTCATCCTCGCCAGCGTCGCCGTCTTTTTGGAGCTTATCCAGACCATCTTTAGCGTGACGGCGAATATTGCGCAGGGAAACCCGAGAGTCTTCGGCTTTTTGACGTGCGAGCTTGATGTATTCCTTACGGCGCTCTTCAGAAAGTTGTGGCAGTGGAACGCGGATGACGTTGCCATCGTTCGATGGATTTACACCAAGATCTGAATCGCGAATCGCCTTCTCAATCTGTGCCAACACCGACTTGTCGAACGGGGTCACCACAATCATGCGAGCTTCTGGCGACTGGAATGACGCGAGCTGCTGCAGCGAAGTCGGAGTTCCGTAGTACTCAACAAAAATCTTGTTGAACATCGCTGGGTTAGCGCGGCCTGTACGGATGGTCATGAAGTCTTCTTTCGCGACTTCAACGGCCTTGTCCATTTTTTCTTCGGCTTCCAGCAAGACGTCGTCGATCATGAGTTACTCCTCTGAGATGAAACATAGGTGCCGATTCGCTCGCCAGCTACTGCCCGAGCAATGTTGCCTTCTTCGAGAAGGTTGAATACGTGAATCGGCAAGTTGTTGTCTTGGCACAGACTGATAGCGGTCGCGTCGGCAACCTTGAGGTTGCGAGCGAGCACTTCGGCGTGAGTGATGTCATCGAGTTTGATGGCAGCAGGATTCTTCTTGGGATCTGAGTCGTAGACGCCGTCGACGCCTTTGGCCATGAGCACCACTTGGGCACTGATTTCGAGTGCACGCTGTGCAGCGCACGTATCAGTCGAGAAGTACGGAGCACCAAGGCCAGCGCCAAAAACAACTACCCGACCCTTCTCGAGGTGACGGATGGCGCGCAGTGGAACGTATGGCTCAGCAACCTGGCCCATCGAGATGGCAGTCTGCACGCGGGTAGGGCAACCTTCCTTCTCCAGGAAATCCTGAAGTGCGAGGCAGTTCATCACGGTGCCGAGCATGCCCATGTAATCCGCACGACCGCGATCCATACCGCGTTCGCTGAGCTGGGCACCGCGGAAGTAGTTGCCGCCGCCGATCACGACTGCAACTTCGACGCCGCTGCGAACCACATCAGCGATCTGACGGGCAATGTCTTGGACAGTGTCAGGATCGACCCCGAGTCCCTGCCCTCCAGCAAAAGCTTCACCGGAGAGTTTGAGCAAAACGCGTTTCCAACCGCCAGCCGGCACGTCCGGCCAGGTGGACTGAGTTTGATGTGCTGAACTCATATAACTCCTCGCAACTCCTCTAGTCTGCCATTTGCATAACAATGGCGGCGACACCTTTCGGTGTCACCGCCATCGTGTCATGTTGCTTAGTTAGCCACTTCGAAGCGGACGAAGCGAGAGACCGTGGTGTTGGCCTCAGCCAAGACCTGACGGACTGTCTTCTTGTTGTCCTGAACCGAAGCCTGGTCGAGAAGAACAACTTCCTTGATGAAGCCGTTGACGCGACCCTCAGTGATCTTGGCGATTGCCGCTTCGGGCTTGCCTTCTTCACGTGCGGTGGCTTCCGCAATGCGCTTTTCGGTTTCGATGACATCGACTGGGATGTCTTCGGCCGACACATACTGTGGACGCATCGCTGCAATCTGCATTGCAGTGGCACGAGCTACAGCCTCGTCGCCGGTGAACTCAACGAGCACACCAACCTGTGGAGGAAGATCTTCGCTGCGACGGTGCAGGTACACCGTGGTGGTGCCTGCAAAGTTTGCAACATTGCCGAGCTCGAGCTTCTCGCCAATAACAGCAGAGAGGCCTTCGATTTCGTCTGCCACGGTACGACCATTTGCGAGAGCGATGGCGTTGGCTGCAGCCACGTCTGCTGGGTTGTTAGCAGCAACCGCTTCAACAACGGTCGCGGCAAGCTTCTGGAAATCTTCGTTCTTCGCAACGAAGTCGGTTTCGCAGTTCAGTGCGATCAGTGCGGTGCCCTTAGCGGCAACCAAGCCGTTGGTTGCGCTGCGCTCGGCGCCACGCTTCGCTGCCTTTGCGGCACCGCTGATGCGCAGGATTTCGACCGCCTGGTCGAAGTCGCCATTCGCTTCTTCAAGTGCCTTCTTGCACTCCATCATGCCTGCAGCAGTGATGTCGCGGAGTTTCTTTACATCTTGGGCGCTAATCGCCATGAAAAATCCTTCGAAAGTTTGTGGTGATGATGAAGGTGGGCCTTGCGGCCCACCTCACCGACATTTATTCAGCAGCTGCTTCTGCAGCAGGTTCTACTTCGGCGTCAGCCTTGGCAGCGAGTTCGGCTTCCCAGGCAGCGTTTGCATCTGCGTTCGAAGCCGCCTTGTCAGCACCGCCGGCGCGAGCCTTAAGGCCCTCAACAGCTGCATCAGCGATGACTCGGGTCAAAAGATCCACAGCGCGGATTGCATCGTCGTTACCAGCGATCGGGTAATCCACAACGTCTGGATCGCAGTTGGTGTCAAGCACAGCAATAACTGGGATACCAAGTTTGCGAGCTTCCTTGACTGCCAAGTGTTCTTTGTTGGTGTCGACGACCCAGATGGCGCTTGGAACCTTTGCCATATCCCGGATGCCGCCGAGCATGCGGGTGAGCTTGTCCTTTTCGCGGCGAAGGATCAGAAGTTCCTTCTTGGTCAAACCGCTTGCGGCTGAGTCATTGAGGTCGCGACCTTCAAGTTCCTTGAGGCGTGAGACGCGCTTTGCGACGGTCGAGAAGTTGGTGAGCATGCCGCCCAACCAACGCTCGTTGACGAATGGCATGCCGACGCGAGCAGCGTGAGTTGCAACTGCTTCTTGTGCCTGCTTCTTCGTGCCAACGAAAAGAATGGTGCCACCGTGTGCGACGGTTTCGCGGACGAATTCGTATGCACGGTCCAAGTGACCGAGTGACTGGTGGAGATCGATGACGTAGATACCCGAGCGCTCAGTAAGAATGAAACGCTTCATCTTTGGGTTCCAGCGACGAGTCTGGTGACCGAAGTGGACACCGCTCTCGAGAAGCTGGCGCATAGTGACGACGGCCATTGCCGCATCCTTTCGCGATGAGCAGCACAAACTGCTCACCTTGGTGAGGTTGACTGTCCAGCACCGGTTGGTGTGGACCCTGACACCCACTAAACCGCCGCTGAACCGAAGTTCAGACCTCGACAGTTCAGGTCCAATCCCGCAGGGGTTGACCGAATGAGTGTGCGTATTACTCATGAGGGCGAGCCCTCGTAGAGCAGCCGAAGTCTAAAGGAGAACGTGGGGTGCCTCTGACCACCACTAGTTCGGACTAGGTCCGTCCCCACGGCTTCGGGAAGTGGGGCTGAGACACCGATATTCGGGCAGTTTTCCCTCATGAATCGGCTCTCCGTCGTCGCCACCGCGGCCCTTTTCGCCTTACTCGTCCCGACGACTTCCTCGTATGCGAGCGCAGCGACCCAGCCGCCCAAGGCTCAATGGCCAGCTAGAGGCACGATTCTGCGGCTTCCCGCGATTCCCTGGCCGAACTGGAAACCCGGGCATCGTGGGATCGACATTGAGATGTCCCTAGGAGATGCCGTGAGTTCTCCCGTCAACGGCAGGGTCGTCTGGGTGGGCGTGGTGGCCCATGAGCCAAGCATCAGCATCGTGGCAGACGGGCTCAAGCACACTCTTGTCCCGGTGGACAGCAGTCTCACGAAAGGTGACTTGGTTGCGGCGGGTGAGAGCGTTGGCGCTCTGACGAGTTCGAGTCACTGTGGCTCGCGGACGTGCCTTCACTGGTCGGTGCGACGCGGATCGGATTATCTAGACCCTCGCTGGGTTGCCCAACCACTTCTGCGCAGAGGTTCTCCTCGGTAATGAAGAGACGTCAGGCGCGAGGATGCGCCTGCTGATACACCGCCTTGAGCCTTTGGGCAGAGACATGCGTGTACAGCTGGGTCGTACCAAGGCTGGAATGTCCGAGTAGCTCTTGCACCGAACGCAGATCTGCTCCGCCCTCAACAAGATGAGTTGCAGCGCTGTGCCTCAGTCCATGTGGACCAAGCACCAGCACTCCGGGAACCGCGCGAGTAAATCTGTACACAACTTCTCGAACAGTTCGCTGATCAATTCGCTTGCCACGGCTTCCCAGGAAAACTGCCTGACCGGAATCTTGTGTGACCAGCTGCGGTCTCGCACTGTCGAGATAGTGGGCGACTGCATCGTCTGCAGGCACACCAAATGGAACCACTCTCTCTTTGTTTCCTTTGCCCACGACGCGTGCGGTCAAGGTCGTCCGGTCGATAGCGTCAAGATCTAGTCCACACAGTTCGCTGACGCGAATGCCGGTCGCATACAGCAATTCGAGCATTGCCCAATCCCGGATGTGGAGTGGATCTGAATCATCGGCGGCGATGGCCGCCACATCAAGAACAGCCGCAGCTTCATCGACCTTCAAATATGTTGGAAGTTTGCGGTGAGTTTTTGGTGGCGACAATTGTTGACCAACGTCAACGGTCAAAATGCCAACGCGTGTGCACCAACCTGTAAACGAGCGAATCGACGCTGCCCGACGTGCCACAGTGCTCGCTTCATGCGCATCGAACTCGCTCGCAAGCCATAAGCGAAGAGTGCCGAGCGTAAGTTGGTTGACAGCCGTAAGACCGTTGTCCGCCATCACTTGAAACAGCCGTTGAACATCGCGAACGTAGGCACGAACGGTGTGGGGGCTTCGCCCAGACGCGCCAGCGAGGTACTCGGAAAACTCATCCAGGATGAGTTGCCAGCTTGAAGGAATCTCGGCATGAGTCACGAGCACAGTGTGCCGAATTTAAATCTCCAGTGAGGTGTGACGTGGCAGATCGCCTGCGACAAGTTCAAACACATCGGCCGCAGAAGTCACGAGCACAGCCCCATCGCGGATGAGCTGATGGCAGCCTGCCGATGAAGCGGCGGTAATTGGCCCGGGCACGGCCATGACATCACGACCCAAGGTCGCAGCATGGCCAGCCGTCGCACTCGCTCCACTTCGCAATCGAGCTTCGACAACAACCGTGGCTCTCGACATTGCGGCAATCAGTCGATTGCGAATCAGGAAACGGTGGCGCAGTGGTTGGGTTCCGGGCGGGGATTCACTCACCAATGCTCCCTGCTCGACGATAGCTCTAAACAGCAGGTCATTCGATCTCGGATACGCGATATCTACCCCACCCGCCAAAACAGCCACGGTTCTCCCCCGAGCCGCTAACGCACCTCGATGTGCCGAAGCATCAATTCCATAAGCGCCACCAGAAACGACAGTCCAACCCGACGCTGCGATGCCGGCAGCAATATCAGCGGCGGCCCACTCTCCGTAGTGAGTGGCTGAGCGTGCGCCAACCACTGCAATGCAATCGTTCGAGAGTGCTTCGGTCTGGCCGTAGACCCAGAGACCAAGCGGCGCAGTCTCTTGAAGGTCAGCCAAGCCTCGAGGCCAATGTGTATCGCCTGGGATGAGGAACTGCAGTTGAAGTGCAGTCGCAGTGTCGAGAACTTCAGCTATGCGAGAAGCATCGAGTTGCTTCGAGAGTCTTGCGGGGAGCCCATGATTCAGGGTTTCAACTGCCCCTACGGCAGCAACCTGTCGACCGATAACCGCATCTCCGGGTTCGACCACGGTTCCGAGGATCATGCGGGCGCGACGATCATCTAGTTCGGCCATTGTTGCTCCGAGTCTCGCAACGCGAGTGCCTCCCGAACGTGCTCTTGCGAAGGTGAACTCTCACCTTTGAGATCCGCAATCGTCCACGCCACGCGAGCGATGCGATCCATCCCTCGCGCCGACACCCGACCTCCATGCAAAACGGCAGACAGCTCACGAGCGACTTCTTCACGCAGTGGAAACAGCTCTCGAAGAGCCGGCCCTGGAATATCTGAGTTGGTCACCCACGCTGTCGCCCGCAAGCGGCGAGACGCTCTGTCACGAGCTTCAATCACTCGCTCACGAATGGTGGCGGACGACTCGACGCGCTCTGCAACCGGATCAAAATCAGCCACCGACGGACTTTGGACAATCATCCGGATATCCACGCGATCCATCAGCGGGCCAGAGATTCGCATGAGATACCGCCGACGCTGCATTGGAGTACATCGACAACTTCCGCGCGGATCAAGACCTTGGCCGCACGGGCACGGGTTGGCTGCTAGAACCAATTGAAATCGTGCAGGGAGATCCAGTGTGAACGTCTTCCGACTCAAAGAGACTATGCCGCTCTCAAGTGGCTGTCGAAGCGCATCGAGAACGTTCGAGGCGAACTCCGGCGCCTCATCCATAAACAGCACACCACGGTGAGCCTGAGTGACAAGCCCAATCACTGGGGTGCCACTTCCACCTCCGACGAGCGCCGTGTACGACGCGGTGTGATGTGGCGATGCGAATGGCGGGGTCAGGCAAAGACCATTCTCATCCGCTCTATCGCCAATCGCAGATCGAACTGCCGCAACTTCTAATGCGGCCGCATGTTCGAGTGGCGGCAAGATTGTTGGCAAGCGCGAAGCCAACAACGTCTTGCCGACTCCTGGCGGGCCGAGAAGGGCGCAGTGGTGTCCACCGGCCGCTGCAATTTCGAGCGCACGTTTGGCTGCACGTTGTCCTCTTACCTGTGCAAAATCCAATGTGCTCTCATAAGTCTCCACCGGAGGCGACGCGACGGACTCGAACGGTTCAAGTTGTTCTCCGCGCACCAGATCCAATGCTTGACGGAGATGATGCACGCCAATGACTTCTATGCCGTCGACCAAGCGGGCTTGGTTGACGTCTTGGGCTGCCACCACCACTCGAGCGCAACCGATTCGCTTGGCGGTTAAAGCGGCAACCAAAGTTCCATTGACTCCGCGAATTCGGCCGTCGAGACCGAGTTCGGCATAGAACAAAGTAGATCGACAGATGTCTGCGGACGTGTTGGTCTCGGCCACGAAGATGGAGACCGCGATTGCCAAATCGAGACCGCTTCCGTGCTTCGGAAGCCATGCAGGTGACAAGCCGACGGTGATGCGCCTTTGGGGCCACGCAACTCCCGAATTCATCAGCGCAGCGCGCACTCTGTCTTTGGCTTCGTTGACTGAGGTGTCAGCTAGCCCAGTGACACTCATGCCAACGACACCTTCGCTCACATGAGCTTCAACATCGATTGCGTGTCCTGATACCGCCATCGTTACGCAGGAAAATGTTCTCGCGATACTCATGCCGTGACTGCTTCTCGATGCTGAACCACAATTCCGGATTGACTGGCTGTGATGCTCACAATGTCTACGCGAACGGTCGCGGACGGATGCTCGGCCGCAACAATCTCCGCGGCCGAACACAAGCGTCTGAGTCGCGTGCCATCCACGGCTTCATCAGGATGTCCGTGACGATGAGATCGTCGAGTCTTCACTTCGCAGACAACAAAGATGTCGCCCCTGCGAAGCAAGAGATCTATCTCCCCTGCATCGCTTCGCCAGTTGCGCCGCAAAATCTGAAAACCTTGGTGATGTAGATACCGTGCCGCATATTCCTCACCCCACCTGCCGAGCGAATCTTTGGTTGCCATTGCCCTCTCCTTTTGGTGGAAAGTGTGTGCGGGCACGATGAACTACTGAAGAGCTCGTGTGGGAACTGTGGATATTTCAGGATGACAAAACTAGTCCTGTGGAGAAATAAACTCTTACGAAAACTCAGTCTGTTGATTCAAGCTTCCACGACTTGCGATGAGCTGGACTCAAACCCAATTTTGCAATCGCTTGGCGATGCGTTGGAGTTCCATAACCCACGTGCGCTGCCCAGCCATAGCCAGGATAAACGCCATCGAGATGACGCATGAGCGAGTCGCGATGAACTTTTGCAATGACCGATGCTCCTGCGACGCAAGCGATGGTCTGATCTGCTTTCACTTTCATTTCGACGGCAAGTGAAAACTCGGTTGGAGCGCTAAACAAACTATCGGCTTCAGGAGTCAGCCAATCGTGCGAGCCGTCGAGTAAGAGGACATCCGGGGTGACATCGAGAGCCGCGAGCGCTCGCATTCCCGCCAACCGCAACGCTCCAACAATGCCCAGTTCATCAATCTCTTCGGGGGCAGCATCTCCAACGGCTGCGCCAACCGCCCACTGCCTTACTAGAGGGGCTAACTTCTCACGAGCGACCGCCGAGAGAAGTTTGCTGTCCTTCAATCCAGTGGGCATTGGCCCGACAGAAGCGTCCACGACGCAGACACCGACTGAAACCGGCCCACCAAATGCTCCGCGACCCACTTCGTCCATGCCAGCGACGAGGCGAACACCCTGAGCAAACAATTCGCGCTCGCGCTTCAAAGTTGGACTAGAAAGTGGAGCACCCATGTCGTGAATTACTTCGCGGCTGGAACCGCAGCCAAAACTTCAGAGGTATCAACTTTGCCAAAGCGATCGAATGGCCAAATCAGAGAAACAACCTGTCCGACAATGTTGTCCATCGGAACCGTTCCATCTTGGACATCCATGTGTGCACGAGAATCGCTCGAATGATTGCGATTGTCGCCCATCACAAACACCCGGCCCTGAGGGACAGTCAATTCGAAAGTCACTGAGTCGGTGCCGGCTTGGGCGTACGCATTCTCGTTGACAGCAACCCCGTTGATGATGAGCTGACCTTGAACCGTGCAGCACTTGATGTGATCGCCTTCTACGCCGATAACTCGTTTGACGAGATCTTTGCCTGAGTTTTGAGGCAGAATGCCAATGAACTTCAGTACCGTGTTGATCTGGGCGCGTACACCAGTCTCGGGCAGCGGTTCTGGAAGCCAGCCACCTGGATCTTGAAACACGATGACATCGCCGCGGTGGATATCGCCGAAGCGGTAGCTGAGCTTCGAAGCGATGATTCGATCGTTGATGAGCAACGTTTCTTCCATGGAAGAAGAAGGCACGTAGAAAGCTTGGAAAACGAAGGTTCGTAACAGCACCGATAGCGCCAACGCCATCACGACGACGAACGTGGTCTCGCGGGTCCAGTGAACAAATCGATTGAACGCCCGAGAAGCGAGTGATTCTTCGTGCTCGGGATCACTCGAGCCAGTCTCAGACGCTTCGAACTGCTCGAACTCGTCGGAGAACTCGGACTTCTCGTTCTCGCTCACTATTTCTCCATCCTAGGAAACAGCACCCATTCTCGCAGGTGGCCAGGCCACGGCCGCGACACGACCCACAATCATGTCAATCGGAATCATTCCGCCGCCTGGGCGCCCAAGCAGCTCGCGGCTGTCTCGGGATGTTGAGCGTGAATCACCCATCACCCACACGTGACCAGTAGGCACGTTTACATCAAACCGAATGTCGCTGGGATGCTCACCGACAGGGAGGTAACTCTCTCGAAGCGACTTCCCGTTCAGCACCAAACTCCCTTGGTCATCGCAGCACACCAGATGATCTCCACCGACGGCAACGATTCGCTTCACGAACAGTCGATTCTCCAGTCGTTCAATGCCCAACAACTTCGAAAGTGTGTCGACAGGCGAATCTGGCTCGACGGCGCCAGCGAGCGTGTCTGTGCCATCAAGAATCACGACGTCACCACGTTGAACATCAGCGAAACGTGCGAGCTTCCACACAAGCAAACGATCGTTCGCCTGCAGCGTCGGCGCCATCGATCCGCTCTCCACGGTATAAATCTGCACCAGTAACGCACGAAGAATGAGCGCTACCAATATCCCAATGAGCACTGAACGCCAAATACGAAATGACCGCACCGAAGTGCGGCCATTTCGCGAAAAGATTGTCATTTCGACTACGCGTTGTCGCGGAGTTCCTTGATCTTTGCCTTCTTGCCACGCAGATCGCGGAGGTAGTAGAGCTTGGCGCGACGAACGTCACCGCGAGTCACAACCTCAACCTTTTCGACGATTGGGCTGTGAACTGGGAACTTACGCTCCACACCGACGCCGAAAGAAACCTTGCGGACGGTGTAGGTCTCGCCGATTCCGCCACCCTGGCGACCGATGACGACGCCCTGGAAAACCTGAACGCGTGAGCGGCTACCTTCGATAACGCGGACGTGCACCTTGAGGGTGTCACCGGTACGGAAGTCTGGAATATCGCTGCGCAAAGACGCGGCGTTGAGTGCATCAAGAGTCTGCATTGCTGTCTCCTCGTCGAACGCCATAGATCGCCACGACGGAATCTCGTTGTGTGGTTGTCGGCCTCGCGGTGCACTCACCCTCTATGGCAGATGGTGTGCTGAGCCCGAACAGGGGCGAAGTATGCCAAGAAACAGCCGTTTGGCTGAAATCGCGCTAATCCGCGGCCGGCAGGTCAGGTCGATTTTCGGCCGTCCGAGCCTGTGCTTGTTCGAGCCTCCAGGCGGCGATTCGAGCGTGATTCCCGCTGAGAAGCACGTCAGGGACGGTCAGGTCACGCCACACAGGCGGCTTGGTGTACACCGGACCTTCGACGAGGTTTTCCATGAGGCCGGGCGCAAACGAGTCGTCCTGGTGAGAACTCGCGTTGCCCAGAACACCTGGAATCAGGCGGGCCAGTGACTCGACCATCACGAGGACCGCGGCTTCTCCCCCAGCGAGCACGTAGTCGCCGATTGAAGCTTCGACCACTCGAATCCGCCCTCGGTAATGCTCGGCAACGCGCGAATCGATGCCTTCGTAACGAGCTGGGGCAAAAATCAGGTGAGACTGCTCCGAAAGATCTTGAGCCAATGCTTGAGTAAAGGGCACACCACTCGGTGTGGGAATCACGAGCACTGTGGTCTCGTCGTCGCCAATCAAGCAATCGAGCATTTCGCCCCACGGTTCTGGCTTCATCACCATGCCTGGTCCGCCACCGTAGGGAGTGTCGTCCACCGTCCGATGCTTATCGTGCGTTGCATCTCGAAGATCGTGTACAGCGAGAGTGATCAGACCGTCCGCGATTGCCTTGCCAACCAGCGAAAGCTGAAGCGGCGCGAGATAGTCGGGAAAAATGCTGACGACGTCAATGCTGAGCGCAGCGCTAGTTGGTTGTGGCATCGCCTGCAACCTCGAAGTTCTCATCAAAAAGCCCAGCAGGCGGAGTCACTCGAATACACCCAGCGGCCAAATCCACGTCGGACACAAATTCAGAAACAAATGGCAGTAGAACTTCGCGGTCGTCCTCGTCGAGCACTATCACAAAGACATCTTGCGATGGCAAGTGCAGGACTTCTGAGATTTCGCCGAGCGCCTGACCTGGAGTCGAAGCCAATTCAACTACTAGACCCACAAGCTGACGGTCGTAATACTCGTCTTCGCCGGTCGGAAGTTCAGATTCATCCACTTCGGCTTCGAGCACAAGCCCACGCAACTCTTCAGCGCGATTTCGATCGGCAAACCCTTTGAAGCCAATCAACAGTACGTTGGAATGCCACCGCATTGTTTCGACGGTCAGGGGCTTGCGGCGGTTGTCCTCTACGAACAACGACGAACCCGGTGCAAAACGCAACTCGGGTTCGTCGGTTCGTACTTCTACAGTGACCTCGCCGCGAATTCCGTGTGGGCGACCAAGTCGGCCCACCACAACTCGCGTCAGTGCCATGGGGCAACCATTTAGCGCTCGTCAGTATCCAGGAAGTCGATGCGCACGCTCTTGCCTGGCTGCAGTGCAGAAAGCACAGTGCGCAGGGCAGTTGCGGTGCGGCCATTGCGACCAATAACGCGACCAAGATCTTCAGGGTTCACTGTGACCTCAAAAGTCTTGACCTCGCGGTGGTTGCGACGTCCAGCATCGTTGTTCTTGCGCGCGTTGCGAACACGAACAACAACGTCATCTGGATGATCGACGATGCCACGGACGAGGTGCTCAAGAGCATCCTCGAGCATTACGCCTCCGTTGACTCGGTAGCTTCAGCCTCTACTGCTTCTGCAGCAGGTGCTTCTTCAGCGGCTGGAGCTGCGACTTCTTCTTCAACTGCAGGTGCTGCGACTTCTTCAACAACCTCGGCAACTGGCTCTTCAACCTTTGCTGGCTTCTCAACCTTGGCAGGCTTTGGAGCCTTAGCTGCTTCTTCCTTGGCAACAGCCGCGTCAGAAACTGCAGCTGCGAAGACGACCTTCTTGTCGACCTTAGGAGCAGCAACCTTCAGGGTGCCTTCCTGACCTGGAAGGTTCTTGAACTTCTGCCAGTCACCGGTGATCTTCAGCAACACCACGACTGGTTCGGTTGGCTGTGCGCCAACTGCGAGCCAGTGCTGTGCACGCTCTGAGTTGATTTCGATGCGTGAAGGTTCTTCCTTCGGGTGGTACAGACCGATTTCTTCGATCGCACGACCGTTACGTGCGGTGCGGGAATCGGCAACAACAATGCGGTACTGGGGGTTACGAACCTTGCCCAGGCGCTTGAGCTTGATCTTGACAGCCACTTAAGTGGTTCTCCTGATTACTTTTGTATCGGAAGGGGTCGAGCAACTCGTGGGGACAAGTTGCCTTCACCCGAAGGGGGTCGCGCAGGCGGGTAGAGGGGCCGCCACGCACGAGGGCGTAGTCTGCCATGTATTCGGAGATGCCCCAAACCACGGGCAAAAGCGGAAAGTGCCTAGGTAGCAAAAGCTCCCCCGATTGGACTCGAACCAATAACCGCCCGATTAACAGTCGGGAGCTCTGCCAATTGAGCTACAGGGGAATCGTGAGGCGGACCTCACGGGCGGCGGAACAATACCAAGAGTTTTGAGTGCGAGCGCACCCACCCCGTTAGAGCCCGCGGGTGTGGTCAGCGAGGGTCCGGCGGTGGGACTCCAACGCCAGCAACTGCGCAAACAGCCCCTCCTGCTCGCCTGCGTCGGCTACAGGATCGAGCCTTTGAAGGCGACCTTTGAGCTCAGCAATCCGTCGCACCGCATCGAGCTCTTGAAGTTTGGCGATAACGCCTGTCACATAGCGTTCGACTTGTGAGCCGTCCTCCGCGTTGATTGGCTCAACAAGCAATGCGGCGAGAGTCGTGCGAACCGCATCGTCAGATGCTCTGGACATGACTTTTTCGACCCACTCATGTGCGCTGACTTCAGCTGGATCGATTTCATTGAGCGCTGACATGACGGCTTGGTGGGCCAATCGGTACGGACCGAAGGTGTACGCCGCATCTTCAACAATTGCGTACCAAGCGCTTGAGATTTCAGGTTGTTGCAAAATCGCTTTGAGAGATTCGCGTTCAACGCGGTGCTCTACCTTGCGAGTGTCTGGCCGCTCTACAACCTGCGGTCTTGCTGTGGTGTCGGTGGCGTCAGCGGTGCTCGGCGCTTGAGTTGAGGCTTGAGGAACCGACAACTTTTGGCCCTTGGCTGCAGCCACAGCGTCAGACACAGACTTGAGATCCATACCTAACCAACCTGCAAGCATGCGCGTGTACTCCGGCCGCAATGCTTGGTCGCGGATATTCGCCACGACCGGTGCGGCCATACGAAGTCCTGCGACGCGACCCTCTGCGGTATTGAGGTCGAGATCCGCCAGCGCAGATTTGATGGCGAACTCAAACATGGGTGTCTTGTTCGTGATGAGTTGAACGAGCGCATCGTCACCGCGTTGTTGTCGCAAATCGCAGGGATCGAGACCGTCCGCCTGGACCGCCACGAATGTTCGGGCCACAAACTTTTGGTCGTCATCAAAAGCGCGCAGTGCCGCCTTGCGACCAGCTGCATCGCCGTCGAAAGTAAAGATCACTTCGCCAGAGAATTGATCTGAATCCAACAAGAGTCGGCGCAAAACCTTGATGTGATCGCCACCAAACGCAGTGCCACAGGTGGCTACGGCCGTAGTAATACCTGCGAGATGACAAGCCATCACATCGGTATAGCCTTCAACAATCACTGCTTGTTGCTTCTTCGCGATATCCCGCCGTGCGAGATCAACACCGTAGAGGACTGTCGATTTCTTGTAGAGCGGCGTCTCTGGAGTGTTGAGATATTTCGGACCGTCGTCATCATCGAATAACTTGCGAGCACCAAAGCCGACGACATCACCTGCGAGATCGCGAATCGGCCACACCAGCCGTCCACGGAATCGGTCGTACACCCCGCGCTGGCCCTGAGATAACAGGCCACCAGCGAGCAACTCATCGTCTTTGAATCCGAGTTTGCGTAGATGCGTCAGCAG
Organism: Actinomycetota bacterium; assembly: GCA_017853815.1. Taxonomy (GTDB): domain Bacteria; phylum Actinomycetota; class Actinomycetes; order S36-B12; family UBA5976; genus JAFMIT01. Next base: position 349 of record JAFMIT010000027.1, on the reverse strand, counting down.
CGAATCCCAGCCTTTCGGCGCGAACCCCACACCGAAGTGGGCAGCGGCAGCAGAATCGAAACCACGACCGAGCAAGAACGCACGTCCGGCTTCCGCACCCGGCGTAGCCAGTTGCGTTACGTAGAAGGCGGCTGCGGCTCGGTGTGCCTCAATCAGCCTAGCTTTGAGGCCGGCCTGGCGATCAGGGACGGCGCCCGCTTCTTCGTATTGCAACGTGATGTTGTATTTCGCTGCAAGTTTCTCAATTGCCTCGACAAAACTCATTCCTTCGATCTTTCGAATGAACGAGAAAACGTCACCGCTCTCTTGGCAGCCGAAACAATGGAAGTAGCCGCGAGCGGGAGTCACG
>JAFMIT010000146.1 GCA_017853815.1 Actinomycetota bacterium | reverse complement strand
ACGCCCGCACCAGCACCAGCCACCCACTACTAATTGCCCTATAACTCCACCGAAGCCCCACCACACCAACGGAAGGTCCCCATGTCGAACGAGAAGCTCACAATCCTCTTCATGCCAGAGTCGGCATACGGTCCCACCAACCAGTGCATTGGCATTGGTTATCGCCTTCTGAAAGAAGGTCATCGTGTGGTGTTCGCGGCCGAGGCTTCATGGAAAGGCAAGTTGACGGCACTCGGATTCGAAGAGGATCTCGTTGACCTCGCACCACCAGCGGAAGATGCGGGGGAGCAGGACGCGGGTCAATTTTGGAAAGACTTTATTCGCGAGACGGCACCTGAGTTTCGCAAGCCAACCGTGGAACAGCTCGAGACATTTATGAAGCCGACCTGGCAGGCGCTGATTGATGGTGCGCTGTACTGTGAACCGCAACTCAAGGCAATCATTGAGCGAGTCAAGCCAGATGTAATTGTCGAAGACAACGTGGTGGCTTTTCCTGCCCTCCTAACGAGTGGCGCACCTTTCGTTCGCATCGTGTCGTGCAATCCTCTAGAAGTGAAAGGTCCCGATGTCGCGCCGGCGTATTCCGGCTACCCACAGAACGATCGTTCCGAGTGGGATAGTTTCAAGGCGGAATACCGTCGTACGCACTTTGATATGTGGAAGTCGTTTAATGAATGGGTCGTGGCACAGGGCGCACCTGCACTAGAGGAGCTCGAATTCATCCACGAGTCGGAAGCAGCCAATCTTTATGTCTTCCCAGAAGTTGCTGACTATGACCGGCCGTTGAATTCGACGTGGCATCGAATGGACTCGAGTGTTCGCGAGACCGATCAGGATTACGAATTGCCAGAGCTCGTACAAAATCGCCCTGAAGGCAGTGCGCTGATTTATCTGTCGCTGGGCTCACTTGGTAGCGCAGATGTGGATCTCATGCGCCGACTGGTTTCAGTCTTGTCGTCGTCGCCGCATCGTTTCATCGTGAGCAAAGGACCTCAGCATGCTGAGTTTGAGCTTGCCGACAACATGGTGGGTTCAGAGTTCTTGCCACAAACCAAGATCATGCCGCTCGTCGATCTGGTGATCACTCACGGCGGCAACAACACGATCACTGAAGCTTTCCACTTCGGAAAGCCCATGATTGTGCTTCCGCTGTTCTGGGATCAATATGACAACGCACAGCGTGTCGATGAAACCGGCTTCGGCGTGCGACTCGCTACGTACGCATTCACGGACGACGAGATGCATGGCGCTCTCGATCGACTGCTGAACGACCGGGCGCTACACGCAAAGATGCAAGCAAACGCCGCTGAGATTCAGAAGCGCGATGGTTTGGGTGTTGCTGCCAAAGTGATTGCAGACGTTGCTCGCAAGCACAAAGGTTTGTAGTTAGTCTGATGCGGATGAGCCACCCCATCGGTCACCTCGCCCCGCCACAGCGGCAGGCGCAGTTGGCTGATACCGCAGGTGAGCTTCACGTATTTGAAGGTCTGCCATTGGCAGTCGTGAGCACTTCTGCGGGCATGCTCGTCGTACCAACACTTGATAATGGCGAGTCCAGGGCCCGAGCTGGTGATGGCGCAGCCATCGCCATGTGGGCAAGTGCAGGCAGCGACGAAGTTCAGTGGACTCGGTTTCGCGATGACCCATTGCACACTGAATCGCCGCTCACTGTTGACCAGACGAATGAATCTGTCATCCTTGATGAACGGGCGATCCTGAAGTGGCAATTGTTCGCCACTGAATCAGTCGCGGCGACCAAAGAGCAACTTCTGCATGCAGCCAATTTCGAAAACACTCCAGGTCTATGGGGCCATCTCTGGTGGGGGTCAGAAAAGCTGATCGCCTCCGTCGTTGAGTATGTTCCCGATACTCAGGATGGCTGGACGTGGGCAGCGGACGCGCTTGGTCGTGGAGAGTTTGAATGGGCCTCAGTGGTTGGCGAGATCACAGCTCACATGCATGCAGCGCTCGCTCGCGGTGGGCACGGTGTTTATGACGACACGAGCGCACCGGCGCGAGACCTCGTTGGTGCCCGCACACAGCTCATCCACGGCGACTTCCACGTAGGACAGGTATTGCGCCGAGAGGATCAATTCTTCGTGATTGATTTCGATGGCGATCCGCTGAAGTCAGCGAGTGAGAACTTTGAACTCCAATCGCCGTTGCTCGATGTCGTGAGTATGTCGTGCTCCATCATTCATGCGGGTATGGTCGCCATCAAACGAGGCGCAGAGCAGGCAGCGGTTTACGAAACCATCACTCGTGCTCGCAGCGCTTTTCTCAGCGCGTATCAGGCAAACGCTTCCCATGCGAACTTCTCGAGCGAAACTTTCTCTACGTTGGTGGATCAGGTAGAACAGCGAGAAATCGCCTATGCGGAGCAGTATCTTCCGCGATGGTTGTATGCACCACGAGGTGCCGTCGAATACTTGAGGACTGTGGATGGACGCTAAAGGCTTCAGTTTCGACATTACACAAAAGGCGGCACTGCTTCGCTCCCTCGCCGACCATCGCTACGACTGGTCACAGGTTGCATCTGGACAGATTCTTTTGCTCGGCATGGGTTCGAGTCATTTTGCCAACGACACTGTGACACGACTACTCAATCGCGATTCCCTCACCACCCGAGCGCTGCTCGCGAGTATCGAAAAGTTGCCGCAACTCGGCACAGACACCATTGTCATCGCAGTCTCAGCTGGCGGCACTTCTGTCGAAACGTTGGCGGCGTTGGGCCAAGTGCCACAGGGCACTCATCGGATCGGCCTCACGAATAGGCCGGAGAGTGCGATTGCTTCTCACGTAGATACCGTGATGGAACTCCGAGCAGGAGTCGAGACTGGGGGAGTCGCTTCACTGACCTACCTCGCAACTCTCGTTTCGCTGCTTCAACTGGTCGACGTTCGTACCGGCAGTAACTACTGCTCTCATCTCAACGCAGCCGCTGATGCGATCGATGACATCGTGGCGCGCCAAGACGAATGGCTTCCGGCATTTCGTGCAGCGGCGATAGGTGAGGCGACCACGTACTTTGCTGCTCCACTAGAGCGGCTCGCTTCCGCGCAGCAGTCTGCGCTCATGCTGCGAGAAGGCCCACGCCATGCGGCCGCAGCAGCCGAGACTGGCGATTGGAGTCACATTGATGTGTATCTGACGAAGACCTATGACTATCGCCTCGTCGTCCTCGCAGGTTCGGTCTGGGAGTCACAGATGTTGGAGTGGACCACGAAGCGCGCATCGACCGTGATTGCAATTGGCGCTGATGTTCCAGGTGCTGCATTGAACCTTCGCTATCGCAACGACGACAACGCAGTGGTCAGGTTGTTAGCTGAAACGACTTTTGCAGAACTACTCGCGGCGGCGATGTGGCGCGAGCAATAGTCCACTCGCGCTACTGCTTTGTGAATTCGTCGTTGGCCCGCTGAAGTATCGCAGTGCCAGCCGCATCGACGCTGTACATAAATCGCACTGCGTTCGGCTCGCGATCGCTTGGGTAGTCCACGCGCGAGACGAGCCCGTCTGCACCGATAGTTGCGCGCATCGACGTTGGAAAGCCCTGGAGTCCCTTGCGGTTGGGATCGATTGTCACGAGGTACGCATCTCCGTCGAGCGTCGTGGCGTCAATGCGGGACTCTGAAACCGCACGTGCCAGTTGATACAGC
>JAFMIT010000145.1 GCA_017853815.1 Actinomycetota bacterium | reverse complement strand
GGTCGTTGGAAGATTAAGCATCCTGACATGCGTCAGTTGGCAATGCAGGCCGCCAAGATTCATCCACATACCAATATTCGGTATGTGTGGGTGCCGCGCGAACAGAACAAACTCGCTGATGCGTTGTGCAATGAGAGTCTCGATGCAGTCGCGGCGGGCCGTGATGGCCGCATTGTTCGCGATTATCGCTAGAGGTCTTTCACAATCACTTCGATGATGTGCGGTGCTTTCGCCGTCGCATCAGTGTGCTCTGTCGTCCAGCCACCAGCCTGAAGTAGCTCGTTGAGTTCCGCTGCCGACGTGGCGATGGCTTTGTGCGTCAGTAGGTAGCGAGCGACGCGACCTTTAGTGGCTTTGTTGAAGTGTGACACTGCAATCTTGCGGGTACCGCGACCGTCAGTGACGGTCTGCATGACTTTGATGACGACAGTGTGAGCGAGTTGGTGAGCTGCTGGCTGCCAGAACTTCGAATAGGTGCCCGAGCGCATGTCGACGATGAGTTCGTCGTCTAGTGACTTCTGCAAATGCTTTTTCCAGAGCGACGCGACGGTGCCGAGGCGGGGGAGAGTGACGTCGCCGCTGAGTCGGTATGCAGGAATGCGGTCAGCAGGCGTGAGCCAGCCGAAAAGCGACGACTGAATCAGGATGGTCGCGTCGGCGCGACGACGCTGTGTGGCGGTCAGAGAATGGAGGTCGAGGGCTTCGTACAAAACGCCGGAGTAAATGTCTGCAGCGGGTGAAGTCGGCGCGGCGAGCAGATCGAGATTGCGCAGTCGTTCAAAGTCTTGCTTCTCAGAGATGCCGAGTGCAGTGCGCGCGGTTTTCGGCTTGGCGGAGAGCTTTTCAAGTGCTGCGATGGCTTTAGCGCGGGTGGCAGTGAGTTCAGGGAAACTCAACATGGTGAGATCAAGAGGAGAGTCGGTGCGGCCATCATTTTTGGATTCCGAAGGCGGAAGCAATAGTCGCACGGCCGAATTCTCCCGAGGTATTGCTATCTCGACCAATCGAGAGTAGACCTGCACACGCGTCACTTGCTTAGTCATCACTGAGAGCGTTGCGATCTCTGATTGCGACCCCAGCGACCCTGCTTCATCGCACGGTCCAGGCCTCCGCCTGTTGGTGCGGCGAGTGACATAGAAGGTCCGCTGACTTCGCGTCGGGCGGACCTTCACTTATGCTGTAACAACTACACGTGAGTGGGTCGGACAGTCGCGTCTTTGACGAGGAAAGTCCGGGCTCCGCAGAGCACAGTGGTGGGTAACGCCCACCCGGAGTGATCCGCGGGACAGTGCCACAGAAAACAAACCGCCGATTCGTCGGTAAGGGTGAAACGGTGAGGTAAGAGCTCACCAGTGCCGCAGGCGACTGCGGCAGCTAGGCAAACCCCACTGGGAGCAAGGTCAAGAGGGCCCTCGGGCCTGTGTGAATGAAGGTCGCCTCGGCGACCCGGAGCGTGACTCGCGCGAATTCACAGGTAGACCGCTAGATCGGCTCGGCAACGGGTCGGCTAGATAGATGACTGTCGCGTTTCGGCGTACAGAACCCGGCTTATAGGCCCACTCACGCGTAGTTTCTTCTTGTTTTCGGGCTTTTGGGAATCTCGAGATGCAATAACGAAACCTTTTGGTTACGTTATTCCGCATGACTTCCATTCTTGATGTAACCCCCACCCTCTGGGCAATCACCTCCGTCGTCATCCTTGGCCTCATCGCCCTGGACTTTCTGACGGTTTCGCGTACGCCACACGAGGTGAAGTTCAAAGAAGCCGCGTTCTGGTCGATCTTCTACATCGCTGTCGCAGTGGCTTTTGGTGTTTTCATCTGGACGCGTTACGGCAGCGTTTTTGGCACCGAATACTTTGCCGCGTACCTGGTCGAGAAGTCGTTGTCCGTCGACAACTTGTTCGTGTTCGTCATCATCCTGACGCAGTTCGCGGTGCCGAGCATCTTGCACCAGCGCGTCTTGTTGTTCGGTGTGGTGTTGGCGCTCGTGATGCGCGGTGTGTTCATTGCGCTTGGCGCCGCAGCGCTTCACGCGTTTGCGTTCACGTTCGTGATTTTCGGCGCCATCTTGATTTGGACTGGTTGGAAGCTGTTCCAGCACTGGGATGAAGATCCCGACACTGACGACAACCGGATGGTCAAGTTTGTGCGGTCGCGGATGAACGTCACGGAAGAGTTCCACGACGACAAGATGTTCATTCGTCGCGATGGCAAGCGTTTTGCAACGCCGTTGTTCCTCGTGATGATCGCCGTCGCATCGACGGACCTGTTGTTTGCACTGGATTCGATTCCGGCCACATTTGGTGTGACGAGTGAGCCATTCCTTGTCTTCACTGCCAATGCGTTTGCGCTACTTGGTCTCCGCGCCCTGTACTTCTTGTTGAAGGGTCTGCTCGACAAGCTCGTGTACTTGTCCATCGGTCTCGCTGTCATCCTGATGTTCATCGGCGCCAAGCTGATTTTGACCTACTTCCACGAACTCAACCCCGTCGTGCCAAAAATCTCGATTGGCGTGAGTTTGAGTGTGATCGCTGGTGTACTGGTGATTGCGACGGTGGCGAGCTGGTTGAAGGTCCGCAAAGACCCAACCGCCATCGCGCATGCGGGTCGGATGTCTGACTCGGAGAAGGAAGTCACCGAGTAAGTTCTGAGCATGCATTCCAACATGTTCGTGAACTTGCCAGTTCGAGATCTCACCAAAGCGGTTGAGTTCTTCACAGCAGTCGGGTACACCTTCAACCCTCAATTCACCGACGAGACCGCCACCTGCATGATCCTCGGACCAAACAACTATGCAATGTTGTTGATCCATGATCGTTTCCAGGGATTCGCACCTGCGCCCATCGCAGATACGCAGGCGACGACAGGTGTGCTGGTGTCGCTCTCGGTCGAATCTCGTGACGACGTCGATGCCTTGGTATCACGTGCCGTCGCCGCAGGTGGAACGACCTATCGCGAGGTCGACGACTACGGCTTTATGCGCAGCTGGGGTTATCGAGATCTCGATGGCAACGTGTGGGAAGTCTTTTGGATGGATCCCGCCCACATTCAGGGCTAGGCGGTTTTCAGTTAGGCGGTCGGACGCGGCTTCAGGATGCGTGCGAGAGCTAAGCCAAGAAGCAGCGCCCAAAATGCCGCACCGATGCCTGCGAACATGATGCCCGACGCTGTAGTCGCGAGAGTGACCATGGCAGGTAAACGCAGAGCCGGCTCGGACATCGCCGTGGTGAGCGCGTTGACGAGCGTGTCGAGCAGAGCAAGACCTGCAAGCGCCAACAGCAACTCACGCGGTGTGCTGAGCACCAAGCTCACAAACGCCGTCGCGCCGACAGCAAACAGCAAGTAAGCCACGCCACCCATCGCTGCTGCCGCCCAACGCTTGCGCTGGTCGGGGTGTGCGTGGTCGTTGGCGTTCAGAGCTGCAGTGATCGCAGCGAGATTGAGATTGAAGCCGCCGAAGAAACTTCCCACCACACTCACGACGCCGGTTGTGATCATGGCTTCCTTAAACGGCACGTCGTAGCCGTAACTTTTCATGATGGCCACGCCAGGAATGTTCTGGCTCGCCATCGTGACGACGTACAGCGGAATCGCAATACTCAAGACGATTGCCGGAGTGAACTCAGGCATCACAACGCGGGCCGCAGGCAAGGCAAGGTCAATCGCGACCCCGTCGATGGTGTTGAGCAATATGGCGCTACCCAGAACA
>JAFMIT010000144.1 GCA_017853815.1 Actinomycetota bacterium | reverse complement strand
GCCGCCAGTGCAATCTCGCTTCCGTGACATCGTTCGTCTACGAAGGCGACAAGCTGGTTGCAGTCACCTATGCCGAACCCGCTGCGGATCTTGTTGAGATTTCGACTCGTGGTGTAGGTGCATGATTCGACGTCGCTTTATCGTCGGGGCACTCGTCGCTGCGATTGCGCTTTCTGGCTGTGCATCGTCATCCAAACCAAATGATCCAAATGAGCTCGGCTTCGTGTCTGCTGACGGAAGTGCGGTTCTCAAGGACAGCAATCAGCGTGCGGATGCAGTTGACCTGAGTTTTCCCGTTATTGCTTCAGATTCGACGTGGTCCGTTTCAGATGCGCGCGGCAAGGTCGTACTTCTCAATGTGTGGGGACCGTGGTGTGCTCCGTGCCGCAAAGAATTTCCCGAACTCCAAGCGCTATCGACCGAGCTCTCCGCGGATGGCCTCGAGATCGTTGGCGTAGCGACGAGAACAACCGACACTGCTGTGACGTCGTTTGTCGCATCTCAAGGAATCAGTTTCGCCCAAGTTGCTGACTTCGATTCGCTGATCATGTCTGGACTCTCTGGAGTGCCATCGTCGACGGTACCGAGCAGTGTGCTGATTGATCGACAGGGACGAATCGCCGGCTGGGTCCTCGGTGCTGCCGATCCTGTCTTGTTGAAGTCTTTGCTCAAGTCTCTCCTCGAGGAGACGGCATGATGCTCATGTCGGTCGCTGAGACTGTCTTCGATGGTTCGCTGTTACTCGCGGTGCCGATTGCCATCGCTGCAGGCTTTTTGTCGTTCGTGAGTCCCTGTGTGCTGCCATTGGTGCCAGGCTATTTCTCGTACATCACTGGTCTTTCGCATACCGAAATTGAACAAGCGGACAAGACGCTTGCTGGTCGTTCGCGAATCATGATCGGCACCATCGGATTCGTCGCTGGCTTTAGCTTTTTGTTTGTCTCGTACGGATTGCTCTTTGGGCAGCTCGGCAACTGGTTCCTGCGCAACGAGCGTCCATTCAGCATTGTGCTAGGCCTGCTTGTCATCGTGATGGGCGCTGGCTACCTCGGTTGGGTCCCGGCGATGCAGCAAGACATGAGATTGCGTGTGCGCATTCGCGACGGAGTCTGGACTGCGCCACTGCTGGGATTCCTCTTTGGCTTGGGTTGGGCACCGTGTGTTGGTCCAACGCTCGCTGCAGTGCAGACGCTTGCGTTCACCGAAGCAAATGCAGTCCGTGGAGCGTTGTTGGCGTTTGCGTACTGCATCGGACTTGGGCTGCCCTTCCTTCTGATCGGCGTGGCCTATCGCAGGTCGCTCGTGGCGACCAGATTTCTCCGCAAGCACAGTCGTCTCATCACTCGTATCGGCGGAGCATTCCTGGTGCTAATCGGCTTTGCGTTGGTCAGTGGATTGTGGGCTGAAGTGACCGCCTTCTTGCGCCAATGGGCATCGGGCATTGGAGTGTTGCTATGACCGAGAACGACTCCGCCATTACGTCTGAGATTTCACTCGGCCCCCTGGGTTGGTTGCGCTGGTTCTGGCGTCAACTCACCACGATGCGGGTTGCTTTGCAGTTGTTGTTTTTGCTCGCGATTGCGGCGATCCCAGGTTCGCTTTTCCCGCAGCGCACCACCTCGGTGATGCAGGTACAGCGCTATCTAGACCAAAACCCAACGACCGGTCCGTGGCTCGATCGACTGGGGTTTTTCGATGTCTATGGTTCAGTGTGGTTCAGCGCTATCTACTTGCTACTGATGACCTCGCTAGTCGGCTGCATCATCCCGCGCATGGGAGTGCATTGGCGTGCGATGCGCTCAGCGCCGCCAGCGGCTCCACGAAATCTCACCAAACTTGAATACAGCTCCGCATTTGATACTTCTCATCCCTCGGCTGCGCAGTCGTTACTCGAACCACTCGCCGAAGAGTTGCGGGCGCGACGCTGGAGAGTTGTGGTCGAACCAGGCGAATATGTAGCAGCCGAGCGCGGCTATCTTCGGGAGACTGGCAATCTCATTTTCCACATTGCTGTGGTGGTGATTCTGGTTGCAGTGGCGTTTGGTTCCTCGTTTGGGTATCGGGGACAAATCATCGTGCGCGAGAACACCTCAGCTTCAAACGTACTTGCGCAATACGACTCGTTTTTCCCGGGAAGACTTTTCAATACCGACAACCTCAGGCCTTTCAACATTCGGCTTGATGATCTCAAAGTGCAATTTGAAGACGAGGGCACGCAGATTGGTGCGGCCCGCGATTTTGCTGCAACCGTGACTTTTCGCGAAGGGCCAAATGCTGAGGTCCAAAAAGCAGTTATTGGCGTCAACAATCCACTGAATGTCGGCGATGCGTCGTTGTTCTTGATTGGTCATGGATACGCACCGCACTTCCTCATCAAAGATGGACAAGGCAATGTCGTTTTTGATGACACGGTGGTGTTCTTGCCACAAGATCCCAACTTCACTTCCACTGGAGTCGTCAAGATTCCTGACATGACTCCACAGCTCGGAATCCAGGCGATTTTTGCTCCAACCGGCGTAGTTACCGAAGAGCGTGGACCGCATTCGCTGTTCCCAGATCTGATTGACCCGATGCTGTTCATGTCCGCGTGGACAGGCGATCTTGGACTTGATTCTGGAGTGCCTCAAAACATCTACACGCTCGACAAAACGAAGCTCACCCGCATTGACTTCGAGGAAATCAGCCCTGGCGAGACGTGGGAACTCCCTCAAGGCGTCGGTTCCGTCACGTTTGTTGGGGTGGAGCAATTTGCCACCTTCAACATTGCATCAGATCCTGGTCAGATTTTTGCCTTGGCAGGCGCACTGCTTGCCATTCTGGGAGTCATTGGCAGCCTTTACATTCAACGCCGCCGAGTGTGGGTGCGCGTTGTGCCCGCCGGCAGCAGTTCCCGAATCGAAATCGGCGCCATGTCTCGCTACGAAGATGGCGATGTGACGGACGTCATTCTCGAGGTAGAGACGTCCTGCCGAGAATTGCTGGGTATGCCAAACTCTGCAGGGATTGAGGAGTCGGACGCCTAATGGCCATTAACGAATCGTTTGCTGAAGCGAGCAATCTGCTGGTTTACGGATCGATGGGTGCTTACACGCTTTCGATGTTTACTTTTGCGACCGCCTTTGCACAAGGTCGCGATCGCGAAATCAATCCTGAGAACGGTCGCAAAGCTGGCAACATCGCGATGTCTTTGAGCTGGCTCGGCACGATTCTTCTCGGCGCAGGTGTGCTAATGCGCGGTCTTTCTGCAGGCCGGGTGCCCTGGGGCAACATGTACGAGTTCAGCATCACCGGAACCTTCGGCATCATGCTCGTGTTCATGGTTGCTTCGCTTAAGCGCGATCTTCGCTGGCTCGGCCTCTTCATTATTTTGCCGGCACTTCTCACGCTCGGTCTGGCGATCACTGTGCTGTACACAGAATCGGCGCAGTTGATCCCAGCCCTCAAGTCGTACTGGCTTTTGATTCACGTTTCTGCCGCGATTGTGAGTGCCGGTGTGTTCACCATCGGCGCGTCAGTGTCGGTGCTGCAGTTGATGGTCAGTCGGGTGGAATCGCGCGTCGCTGCCGGTCTTTCGCCTGGTCGGTTCGAATCTGTCGCTCGTCGAGTCCCTTCATCAAAGGTTCTCGATCTCTTCTCGTACAAACTTCATGCTTTCGTATTTCCGCTCTGGACTTTCACGGTGGTCGCCGGCGCTATCTGGGCACGAAGTGCGTGGGGTCG
>JAFMIT010000026.1 GCA_017853815.1 Actinomycetota bacterium | reverse complement strand
TGTTGCACCATCCTGGGCAAAAAGTACTTTTCCATCAGATTGCGCTAGACGCAATAGTTTGGAAGCTAAATCCATTCCCGGTTGATGTGCATACAAATTAGATGTGTGAATGAGTTTGGTCGCCTGGTCTGCAACGGCCTCACCTATCGCAGGATGACTGTGGCCCAAGGTCGAAACTGCAATTCCTGCCAGAAGGTCCAGATACTTCTTGCCAGTCGAGTCAGTAACAAAACTTCCCTGTCCAGATTCGATCAAGATTCGCGGGGTTCCGTAGTTGGGAAGCATCACTGAAGTCCACGCGGACGCGAGGTCTTTCGCTTGAGGTGTGTCAGACATTGTCGCCATCCGGAAAGACCATCGTTCCGATTCCCTCGTTGGTGAACACTTCGAGAAGAACCGCATGCGGCAACCTGCCATCAATCACGTGTGCGCGTGGAACTCCACCGCGTACAGCTCGAACGCACGCGTCCATCTTTGGCACCATACCCGTCGAGAGCGAAGGCAACATCTGTTCAAGCTCGTTGACTTCGATTCGACGAATGACCTCGTCACTGTTGCCCCAGTCACGGTACAAACCTTCAACGTCCGTAAGCATGACGAGCTTTTCAGCGCCGACGGCGACAGCAAGTGCCGCGGCGGCAGTATCGGCATTGACGTTGTATGGCTGGCCGTCTGAACCCAACGCAACCGTGCTCACAACAGGAATCAAGCCGCTCTCGATGAGTCCGAGCAGATGGTCAGGTCGAACTTCAGTGACATCGCCAACGAGGCCAACATCGACCTGTTCGCCATCGACCGTGGCAAAACGTTTCGTGGCCGTAAAGATGTGGGCATCTTCGCCGCTGGTGCCAACCGCATAAGGTCCATGCGCGTTGATAAGACCCACCAATTCTTTCTGAACTTGACCGGTCAGAACCATGCGCACGACATCCATCACCTCTGGCGTCGTAACCCGCAGGCCGCCACGAAACTCTGTGGGCACCCCCATGCGTTCGAGCATCGACGTGATCTGTGGACCACCGCCGTGAACAACAATTGGCTTGAGCCCAGCAAGCCTCAAAAAGACAATGTCCTGCGCAAACGCCTCCTGCAGAGCAACATCGGTCATGGCATTGCCGCCGTACTTGATTACAACCGTGGCGCCGTGGAACTTCTCAAGCCATGGCAACGCTTCAGCCAATGTCGCAGCCTTTGCGAGAGCTGCTTCGCGAACGATATTTGTCATGATGAGTAGGCACTGTTCTCGTGTACGTACATAGCGGTTAGGTCATTCGTCCACAGAGTGGCGGTGTGGCTTCCAGCCTTGAGATCGATTGAAATGGTGACTTCACGTCCACTCATATCGACGAGATTTCTGTCGTCTCCAGTCATGCCATCTCGACACACCCAGACACCGTTGAGAGCAACCGAAATTTCATTGGGATCAAAAGCAGCTTGGGTAGTTCCGACTGCGGAGAGCACGCGACCCCAGTTTGGATCCTCACCATGGATGGCGCACTTCAGCAGGTTGCTTCGTGAGACAGCGCGAGCGGCTTCGACTGCATCGGCTTCCGAAGCAGCGTTCAGAACATCAATGCGAATATCTTTTGAGGCGCCTTCGGCATCTCCAATGAGCTGGCGAGCGAGACTCGAGCAAGCTTCTGTCAGAGCGATACGAAATTCGACTGGATCTGCTTCAATGCCGGAAGCACCGCTCGAAAGTAAAAGCACTGTGTCATTAGTGGACATGCACCCATCGCTGTCGATGCGATTAAACGACACATTGACTGCGGCCTCGAGTTCCTTCTGCAAGTCAATTCCAGACACATCTGCGTCGGTGGTTAGCACCACCAACATCGTCGCGAGCCCCGGCGCCAACATGCCCGCACCTTTGGCCATTCCCCCGACAGACCAGCCGCTCGATTCAACAACAACGGTTTTGGGAATGCTGTCTGTGGTCATGATGGCGAGAGCAGCATCCTGACCACCTTGTGGTCGAAGTTCAGTCACAGCCTCGTCAACTCCCGCAAGGAGCTTGTCCATCGGTAGTCGAAGCCCGATGAGACCAGTGGAACAAACAGCGACATCAATTGGTGCAAGACCAAGGACATCTGCGACGTGTTCAGCGGTTCGGTGCGTATCAGCAAATCCTTCTGGACCTGTGCAGGCGTTTGCGCCACCGCTGTTGAGGACAACACTTTTTAGTTTGCCCGTTTTGAGCACTTGTTCAGACCATAAAACCGGCGCCGCTTTGACACGATTGCTCGTGAATACGCCAGCAGCAGTGAAGTGAGGGCCATCATTGACGACGAGTGCGACGTCGCGATTGCCACTGCTCTTGAGTCCAGCAACGACACCTGATGCTCTGAAACCAGCAGCGTGAGTGACGGTCATGGTGCAACTCCCATCTGCACAAGGCCAGCGCTTTCATCGAGGCCAAACATTGCATTGGCATTCTGAATTGCCTGCCCCGCAGCACCTTTGACGAGATTGTCAATCACGACGGTGACCACTAGACGATTCGTGTGACTGTCTACCATCACTTGCATCTGCACCATGTTGGTGCCGAGAATGTTAGATGTTCGCGGCTGTTCACCAGCTGGAAGCAAAGACACAAACGGCTCGTTTTCGAACTTCTTCGAGTAGGCCTCGCGAACAGCGGCTTCAGTTGCGGCTGAAGAGAGTTTTGCTGTGACCGTGGCATGAATCCCGCGCGACATGGGTGCCAGCAGCGGAGTAAACGACACCCGAACATCCGTTGATGCGAGCCCCTGCAAGGTCTGTTCAATTTCGGGTGTGTGCTGATGCACCCCACCAGTCTTATAGGAACTCATCGAACCCATGATCTCTGACGCGAGCAAGGATTCTGACGCCGCCCGGCCAGCACCTGATGTTCCTGACGCTGCCACGACAACCAAGTCCGAAGCGTCGACAAGATTCGATGAGACCGCTGGAGCGGCCGCGAGCGCAATAGCAGTGGCGTAACAGCCGGGATTTGCGACCCTCGTCGCTGATGCAATCGCCAAACGATTGACAAGTTCTGGCAGTCCATAAACCCAGGTGCCTGCGTGCGGGTGTTGAGATCCGTAGTACTTGGACCATTTCTCAGCGCTCGTTAGTCTGAAATCAGCTCCTAAATCAACAATCCGAACCTGCTCCCCCATCTCCGCTACGAGAGCTGCGCTAGCACCATGGGGCAGGGCGAGGAAAACAAGATCGTGTTGCGCGAGCACTGTGGGGTCGGTTTCGGAGAACATCTCATCGCGCCAGGTGAACAGATGTGGGTGGACGCTCCGAATAGGGATTCCGGCCTTCGAACTTGCGGCAACGGTGCGCACATCGAATTCGGGATGAAACTCAAGCAAGCGCAGAAGCTCGCCACCTGCATAGCCAGACGCGCCAGCAATTGCGACAGAAACAGACATATGCATACTATACATGGAGATGCATAGTATGCATAAACCTAGCGCAGGCGTGCCCCGAATTTGTTCGCACACGCTGCAATCACACGATCACGGACCTCGAAGATTTCAGCATCCGTCAAAGTGCGGTCAGCAGCCCGAAACTCGAGCGCATACGCCAGCGATTTTTGGCCCGCCTCCACTTGAGCACCTTGATAGACGTCGAACAGCGCGACGCTCTCCAGCAAATCGCCTGCTGCAGAGACAATTTCTGCCTTGACGTCATCTGCTGAGGTCTCCTCTGCGAGCACGAAAGCCAGGTCGATCGATGCACGTGGGAAAGTGCGAACCGGCGTAGCGACCACGGGACCGTGAGCTAAGGCAGCAATCGCCGTGAGATCGAACTCAAAAGCGCAGGACCGTGCGGGAAGACCGTTGTTCTCAATGACTCGCGGATGAAGTTCGCCCGCGAATCCCACAACGGAGTCACCCACAGCTACCGCAGCACATCGGCCAGGGTGCCATGGCGCCTGCTCGGCTGGAACAAAAGTGACAGCGACTCCGGCCTCTGCAGCCGCGCCGGCAACCAGAGCCAAGGTGCGTTGCCAATCCCAGGTATCCGCTTCGGAGAGCACTGGTGCTCCCAGCTCTACTGCACCTGCCAGTAGACCGCCGACGTAGGTTGGCTGCACTGGCACAGCCGCGTTCAACTCAGCTAGCTCCGTATCCGAAGGACGATGTTCGGTCGACAGTTGCGCCGCAGCGGGCGACGAGCCGTCAGACAAAACCACCATGCCGATTTCGAAAATTGCCACATTGACGTGACCTCGTCCCAGATTGCGCTTGAAAGTACCCAGCAGCGGTCCAAGAATCGTGGTTCGCATGGACGGTTGTTCCAGCGAGATCGGATTGGCAAGTTTCAGTGTGACACGGCGCGGATCCTCCGCATCTAAACCGAGTGCATCAAAGTCGGCAGCGCCCATGAACGGATACGACAGAACTTCGACAAGACCAGCACTTGCGATATTGCGCGAAATGGCGCGGCGCAAGCGCTGCTCAGGCGTCAAACCGAGGCCGGCAGAAGCTCGTGGCAAAACAGACGGAATACGGTCATAACCGCAAAGCCGAGCTACTTCTTCAGCCAAGTCAGCTGGATGGCTGATATCAGTTCGCCATGAAGGCACTGTCACATTCAGCGTTTCAGAGCCTTCGACGATGCACCCAACGTTGATCAGCGCTTCCAGAACCTCATCGTTGGTGTAATCCGCTCCGACATAGCGGGCAGGAAAATCGGCAGGCATCGTGATGGTTACCAACGGCTGCCGCTGATCAATATCGATTGCGCCGATCTCAGTGGCTCCCCCGAGTTCACTCAACAGCGACGCTGCGCGTGCGCTTGCGACGTGAGCCAAGTTGATATCGATGCCGCGCTCGAAACGACGAGACGCTTCTGACGACAGTTTGTGAGCGCGAGAAGTGCGCGCTATATCGCCGAAAGAGAAGCAAGCCGCTTCGATAACAATGCGTCGGGTTGAGTCGCTGATCTCAGTCGAAGCTCCACCCATCGTGCCAGCAAGTGCGATAGCGCCCGAGTCATCTGCGATGACAATGTCTCGAGCATCGAGAGCACGCTCAACGTCATCAAGGGTTGTGAGAGTGACACTCTCCCCAGCTCGACGTACCTTGATGTCGCCCTGAAGTTTGTCTGCGTCAAAGGCATGTAATGGTTGGCCAAGCTCGATCATCACATAGTTGGTGACATCCACCGCTAGCGAGATCGAACGCATACCAGCAAGGAACAGACGACGTTGCATCTGGATCGGTGATGCGGCAGTCGGATTGAAGCCTTCAAGTGTGCGCAAAACCAATCTCTGCGCAGCAGATTCATCAACAATATGGCCGTTAATCGCTGCGGGAGAAGCAGCGACTGGCGCAGAAATGTCTGCCGGGTCACGCCACGCCCAACCTGTCGCGATGTGAAGCTCACGAGCGATACCGCGCATCGACATTGCGTAGCCGCGGTCCGGCAGCACCGAAGCGTCAATTACGCAATCGCGCAGCCCTAGCAACTCGATGGCGTCAGTCCCAAGTTCAGGATCCAAGCCAAGTTCTGCCAAACGAATAATGCCGTCGTGATCATCTGAGAATTGCAGTTCACGCGCACTACAGATCATGCCGTCAGAGACATGGCCGTACGTTTTGCGTGCAGCAATCGCAAAACCACCAGGAAGAACTGCGCCCGGAAGCGAGACAACAACTTTGTCACCGACAAAGAAATTGCGGGCACCGCAGACGATGCCATTAACAACGCCAGGTGCAACCTCTACCTGACACCAGCGAATAGTCTTTCCGTTGGCTTGTGGCTCTTCTACGAACTCAAGTACTCGACCGACCACGACTGGGCCCACGAGACCTTCACCAAATTCGATAACTTCTTCTTCTTCGAAGCCCACTTTGGTGAGAAGGTCGGCAATCTCCTGAGCAGTGACGGTTTCAGGAATGTCAACGTGATCACGCAGCCACGACAATGGAATTCGCATCAGATCTCCATTCCGAATTGGCGAGAGAAGCGAATGTCGCCTTCGACCATATCGCGCATGTCGGTAATCGTGTGGCGAAACATCAGCGTGCGCTCGAGACCCATGCCGAAGGCAAAGCCTGAATACACATTCGGATCGATGCCGCATGCGGTTAACACTTTGGGATTGACCATGCCGCAGCCACCCCACTCGATCCAGCGCGGGCCACCTTTTGCCTGAGGGAACCACAAATCGAGTTCAGCACTCGGTTCGGTGAACGGGAAGAAGGACGGGCGCAAGCGGGTCTTGGCATCAGGACCAAACATCGCCTGGGCGAAATGATCGAGAGTTCCGCGAAGATGAGCCATCGTCAGGCCCTTGTCGATAGCCAAGCCCTCTACCTGATGGAACACCGGTGTGTGGGTGGCATCAAGTTCATCGGTGCGAAACACCTTGCCTGGTACCGCGACATATATTGGCGGCGTCCGAGTGAGCATTGTTCGCGCTTGAACCGGGGAGGTGTGTGTGCGAAGAACTAGATGTGCATCTGCAGGTTCAACGAAAAATGTGTCCTGCATCGAACGGGCTGGATGGTTCGCAGGGATATTGAGTGCATCGAAGTTGTACCACTCCGCCTCTAGCTCGGGACCCTCGGCAACTTCCCAACCCATAGCGACAAAGACATCAGCCACACGTTCAGAAATCAAGCTGAGCGGATGCCGCGCACCCTGAGGTTGAGTCTGCGCTCCTAACGAAACGTCGACCTTTTCCTCCGCAAGAATCCGAGCTTCACGTTCTTCGAGCAACTCAGATTCGCGCTGCTTGAGAGCGTCGTTGATGGCTTGACGAGCCTTGCCAATGCGGGCGCCAGCATCAGCTTTAGCAGCTGGAGGCAGTGCGCCGATTTCGCGATTTGCTAGAGCAATGGGTGAGCGATCGCCAGCATGTGCCAGTCGTGCAGCCTTGAGTTCGTCTAAATCAGCCGCAGCCGCAAATGCCGCAAACGCTTCTTCAACGGCTTGGGTAACGCTCTCGGCCGAGAGCGGCGTTACTGCCACTGGATCGAAGTCTTTGTTTGGCGCGGACACGCTGACCTTCCTCACGTTTAGGTGAGCGGAGTCTATGAGTCGACGAGGTTAGCGAGTGAAGAGGCAGATAGCTGCTGCCGTCGCTGCGTTGAGCGACTCAACGCCATTCGCCATGGGAATGCGCACCTTGATTCGAGCGGCAGATAGCCATTCAGGCGACAGACCGTGAGCTTCGGAGCCGATAGCCCAGGCATGATCGCCTGCATTGATTGCTCGAACTGACTCATCGCCCAAAACGTGTTCAGTGTTACCTGTGGTGGCAAGTATGGGCAGGTTTACAGAATTGAGATGGCTGATGACCTCAGCATCGGAGAAAGGTCCGACGACAGGAATCTTCGTGAACGTGCCCACCGTGGAGCGGATGCATTTGCCGTTAAAGAAGTCCGCTGAACCGGAAGTGGTGATGACGGCCGAAGCGCCAGCCGCAGCGGCGGTGCGGACGATGGTTCCTAAATTGCCAGGATCAGAAATTCCCGCGCAAACAACAACCGTGCCACCGAAAATTGCCTCAAGCGAGTTGTCCGGCATCGCACAGACTGCAACGACGCCTTGTGGGGTCACAGTCTCAGAGATCGCGGCCAGTCCCGCATCGGTGACGTGATAGACCCGAACGCGCTCACGTTGAGCAAACCGAACCAGCTCGTCGAATTCGTCAACGGCATAAAGTGATTTGACCCAGCCCGCTTCAAGTGCCGCCGCGACGCCTTGCGGTCCTTCGACGAGAAACTCTCGGCGCTGGCGACGATTCTTTGATTGCAAAAGCAGTCGAGCCCCGCTCACCGCATCCGAGTGCGGACCAAGTCGAGTGGACTTGTCCGAGGATGGCGATGGCACGGGGCTCGATTCGCTAGTTCTGGTTATGCAACTGGAGTTGCAGCAGGCAAAGAAGCCTTTGCGGTAGCAACAAGGGCTGCGAACGCAACCTCGTCGTTGACTGCCAATTCCGCGAGCATGCGACGATCGACTTCGATGTCAGCAGCCTTGAGGCCCTGAATGAAGCGGTTGTACGTCATGCCGTTTGCGCGGGCTGCAGCGTTAATGCGCTGAATCCAGAGCTGACGGAATTCGCCCTTGCGAGCGCGACGGTCTGCGTATGCATAGACCAACGAATGGGTTACTTGCTCCTTGGCCTTGCGGTACAGGCGTGAGCGCTGACCACGGTAGCCGGACGCAGCTTCGAGAACTGCGCGACGCTTCTTCTGGGCATTTACAGCCCGCTTTACACGCGCCATGAGATTCCTCCTGGTGGGGTTCTATCGGGATGTATTAACGGAGACCGAGCAAACGCTTGGCGGTCTTGGTGTCGCCTGGAGCCAATTCGGCAGTGCCGTCAAGACGACGGGTACGGCGAGATGGCTTGACTTCCAACAAGTGACGCTTGTTGGTGCGCTCGTGAGTGATCTTGCCAGTGCCAGTCACCTTGAAACGCTTCTTTGCACCGGAGTGCGTCTTGCTTTTCGGCATTGTTTCCGTCCTTTGTTTGGGTCGGGGTCTTCGGGGTTGAGCAGTTAGGCGGTGGCCTCGTCAGGAGCGGCGGCCGAAGGCGTTTCGGCTGCCTGCTGGCGCTTGACGTCCGACTTCTTACGGTTCGGGCCAATCACCATCACCATATTGCGGCCGTCTTGAAGCGGTGCCGCCTCGACAAAACCGATTTCGGCGATGTCTTCAGCGAGCTTCTGCAACAGACGGAATCCCAATTCAGGACGGCTCTGCTCGCGGCCACGGAACATAATCGTGACCTTCACTTTGTCGCCTGCCTTGAGGAACCGCTCAATGTGCGATTTCTTCGTCTCATAGTCGTGCGCATCAATCTTGGGGCGAAGCTTCATTTCCTTCACCACGGTGTTCGTCTGGTTCTTTCGTGCTTCACGTGCCTTCTGGGCCGCTTCGTACTTGAACTTTCCGAAATCCATCAGTTTGCAAACTGGTGGACGTGATTCGGGTGCGACTTCGACTAGATCTAGGTCTGCATCGGCGGCCATTTGTAGTGCGACGTCAATGCTGACGATGCCTACCTGTTCGCCTTCTGCTCCAATGAGTCGAACTTCGGAAACTCGAATTCGATCGTTGATGCGGGGTTCGACGCTGATGACGCCTCCTTGCTCTGGTGGAGACCAGTGCTGAAGGTTTCCCAAAAGGAAAATCCTCGCTGCACACAGCAAGCGAGGACCACAACGCTCAAAGAACGTCGCTGCGACGAGTCGCAGTTCTGGACCAGGACCGAGAAGTCTGAGACAGCCGGTGGGAGTGAACTC
The DNA here is from genome assembly GCA_017853815.1 of Actinomycetota bacterium. Lineage (GTDB taxonomy): Bacteria > Actinomycetota > Actinomycetes > S36-B12 > UBA5976 > JAFMIT01. Next base: position 6,951 of record JAFMIT010000026.1, on the reverse strand, counting down.
CGCTTGCTGGCTACCCCAACGAGTGGGATAGCAGGTCGAGGTGGGATTCTAGCCCCATGACGGACCCAAACCCAAACCAGCCAAACGCAGTCGACGCCGCCCGCGATCTTTCACAGCTTGCCGCGGTTGAGATTGTTTCGCTTCACGCCGTCGACTTGATGACCGCTGCGGCCCTTAAGTTGGGCCTGTTCGAGGGCGGAGACGAGCATCGGGATCTTGCCGAGGCTCGAATCCTGATTGACGTGCTCGCAGGATTTACCGATGCAGCTGCTCGAAATATCGGTCATCATCACGCCGCTCCCCTACGCGATGGACTGAGCAGTCTCCAAAAGGCTTTTCGGGAATACAGCGCGATTCAGGACGAGCCAGGCGCTGGTCCTGGCGAGCGCTACACGGGGTACGTGGCGCCACATACGAAGTAGCACGTGACGTCAGTTGGCTCCAGCAAGTCGCTCGATGCCTGCGCGACCAAGTGCGCAACGGTGATCGCTTGCCATATCGATGAGTAAGCCATCGAGTTTCTGATCGAGGCACGAGCGAGCGACCAGCTCGGCGGTTTGTGGCACCGGCCGCGCGTTCGGATCCCAGAGACTCAAAGCCTCAACACTCGTAAAGACTGGCAGGCCAACCCGACCATCGTGCGATTTGAAGGTCACGGCAGCGATGTGGCTGTCTTTGTCTGCACCGAACTCATCGACTTCGTCCGCCCGGGCCACGACCGGCACCAACAGTCGAGTGCCTCGCAAGGAGGTGATGACCCCCGCTTCGGTCAGCGCAGTTTTGGCCAACGCATGCACATGAAGTGCCGCCATTACCTCAGGATTCGCCGAACCATTATCGTCAGGGAAATTCGAGGTCAGAACTTCCGAACCGAAGCGCGTCATGTTCGCTACAGGCGACAAGCGTGAATATCGGTGACCAAGATGCCGCGGGCGCCGAGGTCGTACAGCGAATCCATGACTCCGTGCACCTCTGACTTAGCGACCATCGCGCGAACGGCCGACCATGAAGGGTCTGCCAACTCCGAAATCGTTGGGGATTCAATCCCTGGAGTCATCGCGCATGCCTGCGTTAACAGGTCCTTCTTAATGTCGTAATCGACAAGCACGTATGCACGCGCAACCATGACACCTTGGAGGCGGCGGACAAAAGTTTCGACTGCAGGATCAACACCAGCTTCGCTTCGACGGATGACAATCGCTTCCGATTTGAGCAGTGGCTCCCCTACGACCTCGAGGCCCGCTTGGCGCAGAGTTGTTCCAGTCGCGACTACGTCGGCGACCCAATCCGCAACACCAAGAGCAACAGCGTTCTCTACAGCGCCGTCCAACTTGATGATCTTTGCGTCAATGCCTCGATCATCTAGGTACCGGCGCAAAAGCGTCGGATACGAACACGCAATGCGCTTGCCATTGAGATCGTCAATCGACTTCGCAGTACCGATAGGTGCAGCGAGTCGAAATGTAGAACCACCAAAACCGAGTTCAAGAATCTCTTGAGCCTCAGCCTGAGAGTCAAGCAGCATGTCTCGACCAGTAATACCGACGTCGAGCGTTCCCGCACCAACGTAGGTCGCCACATCTTTGGGTCTCAGGAAAAAGAATTCCGCATCGTTGACAGGATCGTGGATGACGAGTTTTTCGAGTGAGCCACTTTGAAGATAGCCAGCTTCACGTAACATCGCTTTAGCCGGCTCAGCAAGCTGTCCTTTGTTGGGGATGGCAACGCGCAACATGATTACAACTTTCCGTAAACGTCTTCGAGCGAAATGCCGCGCGCAAGCATGAGCGCTTGGACTTGGTACAGCAGCTGAGAAATCTCCTCAGCAGCGCGCTCTGTCGACTCGTGTTCACAGGCCATCCAGGACTCTGCAGCTTCTTCAACAACCTTCTTGCCCACGGCGTGAACACCTGCAGCAACGTGACTAACCGTCGAGGATGCAGGATCGGCGCTAGCAACTTTGGTGGAGAGTTCCACCCAGAGGTCATCAAAAGATTTCATGTGCCAATTCTAGATTGCAGCGCAGCGCCTTATCGCCAACGCTGAAGCTGTGCAATCTCTTCGACTAATGACTCTTGAGCGCCCTTAACGCGTGAACCGTGGAGATTGCAGCCTCGGCGGCTTCTCGACCTTTGCTCTCTCGAGAGCCAGGCAGCCCTGCACGATCCAAAGCTTGGCCTTCGTCATCGCAGGTCAATAATCCAAAGCCCACCGGAACGCCTGTGTCTAATGCCACACTGCTCAGTCCGTCCGTGGCAGCCGCGCACACATAATCGAAATGTGGAGTGCCACCTCGAATGATGACACCCAGTGCAATAACAGCGTCCGCTCCGGCGACTGCGGCCGCTTTGGCCACGACAGGCAGTTCAAAAGATCCAGCTACACGAACGAGTTCGTAAGTAGCGCCAGCGACATCGCACGTTGTGGTTGCCCCTGCAATCAGACCATCCATGACCTGGGTGTGCCACATCGATGCCACGATGACAATCGACATGCCAGAACCGTCAACGGCAATCTGAGGCGCGCCCTCGCCGCTCATAGTGTTACCCCGTCCATGTTGAGGGTGTGCCCCATTTTGTCTCGCTTCGTTCGCAGGTAATCGATGTTCTCGTCCGTGGGAGAGATTTCGATGGGCACTCTTTCAACAATCGCAAGACCATAGCCTTCAAGTCCAGCTCTCTTTGCGGGGTTGTTCGTCAAGAGCCGCATGGTCTTGATTCCTAGATCCACGAGAATTTGGGCGCCCGTGCCGTAATCGCGAGCATCAGCGGGCATACCAAGTTTCAAGTTTGCTTCGACTGTGTCGTAGCCCTCATCCTGAAGTTCATACGCGCGGAGTTTCTGAAGCAATCCAATGCCACGACCTTCGTGCCCGCGCATGTAGAGAAGAACTCCGCGACCTTCTGCAGCAATCTGCTTGAGTGCAGCCTGAAGCTGCGGGCCGCAATCGCAGCGTAAAGATCCAAATGCATCTCCAGTGAGACATTCGGAGTGAACGCGGACGAGCACCTGTTCGCCATCGCCAATTTCGCCGCGAACGAGTGCAACGTGCTCAATGCCATCAAGTTTTGAGCGGTAACCGATTGCCTGAAAGTCACCAAACTTCGACGGCATCTTCGCATCCGCGATTTTCTCTACTTGGCTTTCGGTATGCCGCACATAAGCAATCAAGTCTGCGATGCTGATCATTACCAGGCCATGCTTGTTCGCGAATTCACGGCACTCCGGTGCGCGCATCATCGATCCATCATCATGAACGAGTTCGGCAATAGCTCCGACCGGTGGGAGGCCAGCCAGACGAGCGAGGTCTACCGCGGCTTCGGTGTGACCCGCTCTGCGAAGCACCCCACCTGGCACGGCTCTAAGCGGAAAAATGTGTCCAGGACGAGTGAAGTCTGTTGCGAGCGAATTCACATCGGACAAAAGAGCCACGGTGTGTGCGCGGTCAGCTGCAGAGATTCCGGTCGCGATACCCGTTTTGGCATCGACCGAAACTGTGTACGCAGTTCCCTTTGCATCCTCGTTGACCGCAGTCATCGGCGGGATATTGAGACGGTCAAGCCACTCGCCTGGCATAGGAACGCACACGACACCCGACGTGTGGCGGACCATGAAGCCCATCAGTTCTACGGTGGTGAGCGACCCCGCGAAGATCAGGTCGCCTTCATTTTCGCGATCTTCGTCATCAACGACGACGACGGCTTCACCGCGGCCAATGGCAGCAATTGCCTGCTCGACACTATCGAGTTCGATGCGATCGCTCATTGCGGATCCATGCTCTGCATTAAGCGCTCCACATGGCGCGCCAAAATGTCACTTTCAAGGTTCACGGTCTCTCCAGCCCTTTTCGAACCCAATGTTGTTGAGGCAATTGTGGTCGGAATCAGTGAAACCTCGAACCAGGAATGGTGAGGGTCTAACTCAGAAACGGTAAGAGAAATGCCATCGATGGCAATCGATCCCCTGGCGGCGACGTACCGCGCAATGGTCTGGGGCAATTCAAAACGTACGACTTCCCAGTGCTCTGATGGCGAGCGGCTCACAATATGCGTCGTCGCATCAACATGCCCCTGGACCATATGTCCACCAAGCCGTGTGGTCGGAGTGAGCGCCCGCTCGAGATTGACGAAGCTGCCGATCTGAAGGTCTCCGAGTGCCGACATCTTCAAAGTTTGAGCCATGACATCAGCCGAGAAAACCGAGCTGGCGAGATCCATGACCGTTAAACAAACACCAGAAACACAGATTGAATCGCCGAGAGATGCATCAGACGTGACAATGGGTCCATCGATACTGATGCGCACCGAATCGCCTAGGTCTTCGAGTGCAACCACTCGGCCCATCTCTTCGATAATGCCTGTAAACACAACGCTCCCTTAGCTCTGGACCAAGGCTAGTCGGCTCGTGAGCGAGGACGCAGGTCGAGCATGACGTCCTGGCCATACTGCTCAACGTTTAGCAAATGCCACTCGACAGCATCATTGATGTTGGTAATGCCGAGGCTCGCAATGGCGTCTACGCCCGCACCAAGCAGCTTCGGCGCGGTGAACCAAAGCAATTGGTCAACCAAGCCGGCACGGATAAAGGCCGACGCAACCGTTGCACCACCTTCGACCATGACGTGTCGAACACCATCGGTGAACATTTGCTCCAGAGCCTCACGAGGATCGTGGCTCGAAATCTGAATTGCATCCTTCATGCGCAGCGGCGGCAGGTCACGCTTGCCGATCACGTAATGCGCAGGTTGCGGCCAATTTCCCTCGAGGCGGACGTCCAACAACGGATCATCCGTGACGGCAGTCGCTGTTCCGACTGCTACCGCATCGACACGAGCCCGCAACTGATGAACCGCAATGCGTGCCATCTCGCCGGTAATCCACCGTGAAGAACCGTCCTGAGCTGCGACGAAACCATCCATCGTGGCAGCAATTTTGAGGGTGACAAAAGGCCGATGATGATTCTTCGAGAACCACCACGGTTCGATGATGGCATCGGCTTCACGTTCGCGCACATAGCCAACAACTTCAACCCCAGCGTCTTTCAACTTCTCGGCGCCACCAGCGGCCTCGGGATTTGGGTCACCCGCACCAAACACAACCCGTGCGACACCAGCGGCTATCAGCGCATCGACACATGGCGGGGTCTTGCCGAAGTGATTGCATGGTTCGAGAGTTACCACTGCGGTGGCACCACGAGCCCGCTCGCCCGCCGCCTTGAGTGCCATTACCTCGGCATGCTCATGACCTGCTCGCTCGTGAATTCCCTGGGAAATCAAAGCGCCATTGGCGTCAACAATGCGGCAACCCACTCGCGGATTTGGGGTTGGCCTTACTGGCGCATGAAGAACTGCCTCGATGAGTTCGGACATGTGCTGCAGGTCCGCCAGCGTGGCGGCTGACATCAGCAGCACCACCAAGAATTGCGGTGCGTTGTTTCGGCCAAATCGCGCAGTCGACGACATGCTTCAGCTGGATCATCTGCTTTGTACACGGCGTTGCCAGCGACGAAAACATCCGCACCCGCCTCGGCCGCCTCTTCGATCGTGTTGGCTGCAATGCCGCCGTCCACCTGAATCCACAACTGCAGATCATCGCGTCGAATCAATTCTCGAGCTGCTCGGACTTTTGGCATCATGTCGGCCATAAACGATTGTCCGCCGAAGCCTGGCTCGACAGTCATAATCAAGAGCATGTCCAGTTCTGGAAGCAGCTCTTCATAGTCTTCGAGTCGAGTCTTGGGCTTGATACCCATGCCCACTCTCGACCCAGCTGCACGGATCGAGCGAATAACTTCTCGAGGATTGGTCGCGGCTTCAACGTGAAATGTCACCGAGTGTGCGCCGGCCTCGGCATACCCTGGCGCCCAACGCTCGGGATTCTCAATCATCAAATGGCAATCGACTGGGGTGTTGACGGCCTGGAGAAGTTTCTCGACGACAGGCAAGCCCAAAGTGAGATTAGGGACAAAGTGATTGTCCATCACGTCCACATGCAGCCAATCACACGCATCTGCGACTTTGTTGCATTCCGCTGCGAGGTTCGCAAAGTCAGCGGACAGAATCGACGGTGAAATCTGGATGGCCACGGTCACAGGCTAGTCGCGAGTCAGCAGAGCGAGGAACATGCCATCCGTGCCGTGAATGTGTGGCCACAGGCGAACATACGGTCCATCACCAGCGCCAGCTCGGAACCTCTCCGCATGGCGCAGACCTGGGATGCTCAGACTCGCATCGACTGCATTCAGAAGGCGCGCTCCTGGTACCGCTTCGAGAATGTCTTCGACTACGAACTCTGTCTCAGCCAGATGCGGTGAGCAGGTGGCATAAACGACTACGCCCCCAGGCCGAACTGCCCTCATCGCATTCGTGAGAAGTTGTCGTTGAAGCTTGGCAAGAGGGGCGACATCGCTGGCTGAACGACGCCAACGAGACTCTGCCCGGCGGCGCATTACGCCAAGACCCGTACATGGCGCATCCACGAGCACTCGATCAAAACTGCCAGTCGCGAATTGTTCATCTCGGCCATCGGCGGTGACCACGCGATGCTGACCAGCGAGTGGCGCCAATGCGCGTTCGACCAACGCTGCGCGATGTTCCTGGAGCTCGACCGCAGTCAAGGTCGCATTGCGGGTGGAGGCTAAGTACTTCAACAGAGCCGCTTTGCCACCCGGGCCACTACACAGGTCAAGCCATTGCTGATCCTCGCCTTCAATACGTGCGGCGGCCAACGTCAGCGCGACTAGCTGCGAACCCTCATCCTGGACACCACACTCGCCCCGGCGAATAGCAGGAATCTCGTGTGGATCTCGATGCACCGTGACGGCATATGGCGACCACTGCCCAGCCTCGCCCCCAGCCGCAAGCAAAGCTTCAACGCCCGCCTCCCCAGCGCGACTGACGCCCGTGATCGAAGGACTCTGGTTATCAACCTCGAGCAAGGCCTCTAACTCGTT
>JAFMIT010000025.1 GCA_017853815.1 Actinomycetota bacterium | reverse complement strand
ACCCACCCACTCGCGCGCGGGCGGGCCCGATCCCCCACAGTATACACCCCCATCGATCCGCGTTTGTGGCTAGAAATTTCCGGCCCGCTATACAGACCCCCACCACTGTAAAAATGCGACGACCCCGGGGGTTGTTTGATTTGGGGTTTTAAATTTGAAATTTTGGAATTATGGTTTTGCTGGGTGGTTCCGAAATAAATGTTGGCTTGCCTTCCGTTTGTTGTTGGACCCGGAGCCACCCGACCTTGAGCCGTATCGATACGGTGTAACGATTACCTCCTCTTTACATTCAGGCCTGATGCACGATATGTTCTGCGGGAGCGGCGCTGGTGTCGATGGATGGGGAAACCCCTCTTTCTGTCTATTGGAACGGCGTCGCTCACCGGAGAACAGAATGGCTGACGAAGAAGAAGCCGAAGAGAAGCTGTGGGAACAGACCGTGATGCACGGTGTGAACGGCGACACGCAGATGACGCCGGACGCTATTTTTGTGCGCGAGTATGTTAAGACTGGCGATGAGATGATGTCTGTGAGCCGGGCTGGCTTGACGGACAGTCGTTATCCATTGAGTGTGATGGCGGAGTATCATCTCTCCCGGCCTGAGATACAGGCGGCGATAGCTATTCAGAGGCAGCTGTATAACGCGGAGCAGAAGCGCCGGGCGCGGATGGCTGGTGGTTATTCGCTGCAGTTGATTTTGGATGATCTGGAGATGCTGCACTTGCAGGCTAAGGAGGACGGTGCGTTTGCGCCGGCTATTAGCGCGAAGAAGGTGCAGGCTCAGATGCTGGGTTATTTGGATAAGACGGTGCACGTGACGCATTCGGTTGAGCCGCGCGAGATGACGACGGACGAGCTGAGGCGTCGGATTGCGGAGCTGAGTGCTCCGGCACTGGAGGATAAATCGATTATCGAGGCGGATTTTACGGAAGTGGGGACTGGTGATGAGCAGACCGTATAGTTACGCGACGCGGTTCGTTTCGGGGTTGATGGATCCGGGTGCGACAGCGATTGTAGAATTACTAGACACAATGGATCATGGCCGAGAGGGTTATGATTTGCTGTTGCGCCAGCACGCGCCGTTTCCGGACACGGAGGAAGGGCGATTGAACCGAGAGGCGCTTCACCGACTGGTTGATGCGTGGCTCGATGGGGTGGAGTTTGATGGCTGAGGCCGACCCCGAAAATCTGAAGGCGATGATGGAGGAGCTGCTGTTCCGCGAGGAGGCAGTGGACTCGCTGGCGAAGTATATTGAGTATGTGAGCGGCATGAAGCCGCCGAAACACATAGAACACTTGTGCGAAAAGCTGGAAGCCGTAGCGGAAGGTAAGATTAAGCGTCTGATGATCTCGATGCCGCCGGGGCACGCGAAGTCGTTCACGGCATCGCAGCACTTTCCGGCGTGGTATCTGTCGAAATACGGCAAGAAGAACCTGATTTGCGCGACGCACACGCAGGAGCTGTCGGACAGTTTCGGTCTGAAGGTGCGTAATCTGATGAAATCGGACGAGCACCGGAAGGTTTTCCCGTCATCGGGGATTAGCTTGGATAAGACGGCTGCGGGCGAGTGGATGACGCTCGAGGACGGGTCGTATAAGGCAACCGCTGTGGGTGCGTCGGTCACGGGTCGTCGCGGACACTTGCTGATCGGGGACGATTTGCTGTCTGGTATTGAGGCGGCGGAATCGGAATCTCACCGGAAGAAGCTCTGGGCTTGGTATAACAGCGATTTTTACACGCGGCGTGTGGACGATGACACGGCGATTATCCTGATTGGGACGCGCTGGCACTTGGGCGACCACTTTGGGATGCTGGATCAGGAAGAGCGAGACGGCACGGGCGAGAAGTGGGAGCGCGTGATCCTGCCGGCACTGGCTCTGGAGGACGATCCACTGGGAAGAAAGCCCGGAGAGGCGCTCTGGGAGTCGCAGTTCAGCAAGGAAAACCTCGAGAGGATTCGGCAGCGGTCATCGACGACGGCGCGCATGTGGTCGTCGCTGTATCAGCAGAACCCGGTCGTGGACTCAGGCGGCATAATCGACGGGACGTGGTTTAAGTGGTGGCGGCAGCCGGAACCGCCGAAGGTGCAGTACGTGATACAGTCGTGGGACACGGCGCTGACGGCGAATAAGACCTCGGCGTACAGCGCATCGACGACGTGGGGCGTCTTTGACGACGAGAACGGGGTGCCGAACCTGATATTGCTGTCGGCATGGCGTGATCGGGCGGAATGGCCGGTGCTGCGGCGCATGGTGCAGCGCATGGCGAACGATTACCGGGACGATAACTATAAGATGCCCATTAAGCCGTCGAGATCGAGGAAGCCGGACACGATCTTGGTGGAAGCGAAGGCAAACGGGCAGATGTTGATCTTGGATCTGGCGAAAGCTGGGTTGGTTGCGACGCCGTTTAACCCGGATAAGTTTGGCGATAAGATTGCGCGCGTTCGATTGGTGACGGACCTGATTGAAAATGGTAGAGTGTGGCTACCTGCAGCGGGCCCGACGTATCAGCAGTTGCGTAAATGGGCAGAAGAGTTCATGCAGCAGTGCGTTCAGTTTCCGGCAGCCGATGCGCGGGACTGGGTCGATACGATGACGATGGCGTTTTTGAGGATTAAGCAGTCGGGTTGGGTGGCGAATACGGAAGACCCGTATGAGGAGCGTTACGATACGCCACTTGAGCAGGTTGCGTTTTATTGATAGGAAGCAGCATGGCCCGTAGACCGACTAGCATCGCTGACACACTCCGCCCCGCTTATGAGGGCATTGGTGGCGTTGATGTGGAAATGCCTGAAGAGGGCATTGATATCGAGCTGGAAGACGGCGGCGCGCAGATGGTTGACGGCGCAGAGGTCACCGAATTGGACGATGGCGGGGTTGATATTAACTTCGAGCCCGGCGTTGAAATCCCTGAAGAGCCTGACTTTGACGCCAATTTGGCGCTGTACATGGACGATATGGACCTGAACACGCTGGGCGAAACCCTGCTCAGTGGTGTGGAGGAAGATCGTCAGTCTCGCGGCGAGTGGGAAGCCACGATGTCCGAGGGCATCAAGCTGATGGGCTTGAAGATTGAAGACCGCCAGACGCCGTTTCGCGGCGCGTGTGGTGTTTTCGACCCTCTCTTGGCAGAGGCTGTGGTGCGCTGGCAGGCTGTGGCTTGTGGTGAGCTGTTGCCGGCTGGCGGCCCAGTTAAGACGCAGATCGTGGGCGTGGCGAATGAGCAGTTAGAGGCTCAGGCGTCGCGGGTGAAGGACTTCATGAACCTTTACCTGACGGAATTGGCCCCAGAATTTTACGAAGAGTTCGACCAGATGCTGTTCTGGCTGTCGCTGGTGGGCTCGACCTTCAAGAAGGTGTATCAGGACCGGCTGCTGGGACGCCCAGTGAGCCGGTTTGTTTTGCCGGATAACTTCATCGCGGCATATGGCACCACGGATTTGGCTACATCTCCGCGTTTCTGCCACATTACGCCGATGACGCGCCGGAATTTCCGTCTGGCGCAGCTTGCTGGCGTTTATCGGGACATTAAAGTCGGCGATCCGCAGCCGGACGACAGCTCACAGACGCCAATTCAGGCGGAAGTTGATGGCGTTCAGGGCGTTGAGCCGGGTGCTGAGGGCACGGAAGAGTACCGTGTCTACGAAATTTATGCCGATCTGAACCTGTCTGGCTTCGAGAACGAAGACGGCATTCCTCTGCCGTATATCGTGTCGGTCGAAGAGGGCAGCCGCAAGGTTCTGTCGATTTACCGGAACTATGAAGAGAATGATCCGACGTTCCAGCGTCGTGACACGTTCGTCCACTATAAGTTCATGCCGGGCGTTGGCTTCTACGGCTTGGGCTATGCGCACTTGCTGGGCAACTCGGCGAAGACGGCGACATCGATCCGTCGTCAGCTCATTGACGCTGGCACGCTGAATAACTTCCCGGGCGGTCTGCGCGTGAAGGGAATGCGGATCGAGGACAATAACATCGGGATTGGCCCGACCGAGTTCCGCGAAATCGACACGGGTGGCCTGCCGATCCAGAACGCGATCATGACGATGCCCTATAAGGAGCCGTCACAGGTATCTTTGGAGCTACTGAGGGAAACGTATGAATCCGCCCGCAACCTTGCGAACACAGCCGAAATCGCGGTGGGAGAAGGCCGTCAGGACGCGCCTGTTGGAACGACGGTTGCGCTCATGGAAGCTGCGACCCGCCTACAGTCGGCCACACTGAAGCGTGCGCATAAGGCATTTAGCCGCGAGCTGAAGCTGATTGCTGACCTGTTCGGTAAATTCCTGCCGCCGACGCCATATCCGTTCCCGGTTCGGGGCGGCATGTCGGCGATCATGCGGGAGGATTTCTCGAATAACATCGACGTGATCCCAGTCTCTGATCCGAACATTTCGTCGTCGGCACAGCGCATGATGCGCGCTGAGGCGTTGCTGCGCTTTGCAACGCAGCAGCCTGACCAGCATAACATCCGCGAAGCCTATCGTCAGATGTATGTCGAGATGGGCATCCCCGAAGAGAAGATCGATCTGCTGTTGAAGCAGAATGCGCCGGAAGCAAAGCCGCTCGATCCGCTCACGGAGAACCAGAATGCGATCCTCGGCGCACCTTTGAAGGCTGCTCCGTATCAGGATCACGACGCGCACATCGCGGCTCACGCCCCGATTGCTGCGGAAAATCCGTCACTTCAGGCGCACATCAACGAGCATTTGGCTCTGAAGATGCGCGTGCAGGTCGAACAGCAGATTGGTCAGCCGCTGCCGCCTCCGGGCACGCCGCTGCCACCCGAAGTTGAAAACCAGATCGCCGTCATGGTCGCACAGGCCATGCAGCAGCTCGCTCCGCTGTATCGTCCGCAGGAGCAGCCCGACCCGTATCTCGAGGTCGAGCAGGCGAAGATTGCTCAGAAGGACCGGAAGGCCGAGATCGACGCACAATCGCGTGAGCGTGTGGCTGAGATCACGGCAGCAGCCGATATGGCTGATACTGCGGCCCGAGAGCGGACGGCAACGCTGCGTGTGTTTGCTGATCTGGCAGATAATCCTGCGCCCCCTGAACCCTACTCCGTCCAATTTCTTGGAGATCAACGATGAAGATGAGTGATCTGCGGGCGAAGGCTCGCGCAATCTTTGGCCCGGCCAATCCTGAGCCGATGCCGAACCAGCCGAACGCGGCGAAGGCCTTGCAGCAGCGTGCGAATGCACGTCCGATCCCGACCTACAAGGTGGGTGGTGTCGTGAAGAAGGCTGCCGGCGGCATGACGAAGCCGAAGCTCTCGGATGCTGAGCGCAAGATGGGCGACGCTCTCATGATGACCCGCAAGGGTAAGGAAGTCATGGACGCTCAGAAGCGCATGGAAGCTGTGAAGGAAATGGAGCGCCGCAAAAAGCAGGAAGAAGCTGACAAGCTTCTCGGCATGCGCATGAAGAACGGCGGAAAAGCTGGCTGCTATGCTGATGGCGGCGACGTTACGGCTGATCGCATTAAGGCTCGCATGGCTTCCGGTAACTATAAGAAGGGCGGCAAGGTCCAGACTTCTGCTGACACAGCCAAGAAACTTGCCACCGAAATGGGCGGCATGAAGAAGGGCGGCAAGCCGAAGGACGGTCTGGCTGTCATGATCGCTATTGGCAAGCCGATGAAGAAGCCTGTGAAGAAGGCTGTCGGCGGGGCTGGCAAAACCCGCAAGGGTATGGCCCCCATCAAGAAAGCTGCTGGCGGTGCCGCTAAGGTCCGCAAGGGGATGATGTCGCCGACGGGTGAGATCAAGAAGGTCGTCACGCCGAAGAAGGGCATCGGCGGGATGTAATTGGGGGCCCCGGAAGGCGGCCCGGGTAATAGCCGCCACATAAAAAAACCGGAGAACATATATGAGCGCAGAAGAACTGCGGAACAGGACCGCTAAGCGGATCTCAGAACTGCGCGACCGCGCTGTTGAGTATTCTTTAAATGCAAGATTTAGGCCTTCGTCGGGCGGCAATTCATACATGCCAGCGACGACGGCTGAGGAAATTGCCCTTCAGACTCTGGAGGGGAATGCGTTGGCGCGTGCTTATACGTCGGCTCTTGAGGTTATGAATGAAGAGTACAAGCGTATGATGCAGCCAGATGAAGATCGAAAACCGGAGCAACCAAGAGGGAGTGCATACTAATGAGTATGAGCAACATCGAAGAACACGAAGAAGCCGAAGCTAAGGCATTGATTGATCAGCACTTTATTGAGATGACAGGCAAGCCGTTTGACATGCGTCCGGCTGGCTATCTCGTGGCTGTGAAGATTTATGTCCGACCCGAAGAGCTGAAGACAATCACGCAGGAAGACGGCACAGAGGTGACGCTTTACCTGCCCGACACTGTCCGTGCTGAGGATAAGTACAGCTCGGTTTCTGCGTTGGTTTGCGCAGTTGGGCCTGAAGCATATCAGGGTGAGAAGTTCGAGCGGTCTGGGCCTTGGTGTAAGCCGGGTGACTGGATTCTGATCCCACGTTACGAGTCGACGATGGTCTCGTATCGTGGCGTGGCAATGGCCCTCCTCCCTGATGATCGCGTGATGGCGGTTATCACAGGCCCTGAGGATGTGATGTCTGGCAAGTTTGCCGGCGACTTTTAAGGAGTAGGTTATGTCAGAAGAAACAGAAGTTCCAGAACTTCCGCTGACTGAGGAAGGTCCGGTCGAAGATGCTGAAATTGAGATCACAGAAGAAGATCTTGGTGAAAGTCTAGCTGACTATCCTGACGACGCTGAGGAAGAAGAGCCGCAGGAAGAAGAGCAGCAGGAAGAACCGCAGCAAGAAGAACAGGAAGAAGTAGCTGAGGAGGAAGAAGCTCCGAGGCCAAAGCGCTCTGCTGACCGTCGAATTGCTGAACTTGCTCGTAAAGCTGCCGAAGCTGAACGTCGCGCTCAGGAAATGGAGGCACGGCTCCAGCAGGCAGAACAGCTACGCCAGCAATCTGACATGGCGATGATGACGCACTATGAGCAGCGTCTTCATGGGCAGGCTCAGGCAATTAAGCAGCAGTTGATTGATGCTCACTCAATTGGGGACAGCGAGCGTATCGTTGAGCTTCAGGGCGAGTACTATAAGCTGCAGACTGATCTCAATAGCATTGAAACTTGGAAGGCTCAGCAGGAACTGAATGCTCCCCAGCCTAAGCAGGCGGCGCAGGCAGCTCCTCAGGAAGAGAAGTCTCAACCAGCGCAGCCGACGCTAGAGCCGCGCACTGCTGACTGGATTCAGAAGAACACTTGGTTCCAGCCCAACTCTCCGGACTTCGATCCTGAGATGCACGAAGAAGCCACAATCTACGCTCGTCGCGTCGAACGTCGCTATCGGGCAGAGGGGCGAGAAGATGAGATCGGTAGCGTTGATTACTTCACCGAGATTGATCGCCATATGTATCAGGAGTTTCCTGATGCGTTTAGCGAGCGCGTAGCCCCAACCAAGAAAGTCCCACCAATGAGCCGTGAATCGAATGTGGCTCCGGTGCAGCGCAGTGCAGCTCCGGGGCAGCCGCAAAAGAACTCTAAGACAATTCGTCTTACAGCCGACCAGCGTCGCATGGCGCATCAGTTGGCTGAGTCTGGAGCAATCCGTCACCCGGATGGAAGGCGTATGACGAAACTCGAAGGTGAAAAACATTACGCCCTTCAGGTGGCGAGACAGGGTAAAGGAGCATAACAATGGCACGAGCATCACGTATGGCGCAGACGCGCTCCGCAGAATCACGCGAAGCAGGGCAGCGCAAGCGCCCCGAGACACACTTCCAGTCCAAGCTTTATGTCCCGAAGGATAAGATCCCGAGCGGCATGACTTATGCTTGGGTCCGTGAGTCGACTCTGAACGAACCAGATCCTGACAACATGACGGATCGCATGATCAGGGGTTGGCAGCCGGTTCCGGCTAACCGTCACCCTGAGATGGTCCCTCCTCCGCTTCCCGGTTATGAAGGTATGGAAGTCACGGTTATCCGTCGTGGCGGCCTGATCTTGTGCGAATGCCCGACGCGAGACGTTCAGGAGCGGAATGAAGAGCGCGAACTCGAGAACATCGAAACGCTGCAGGATGTCGCATGGACGGGTCAGCAAGATCCGAACCTGCCGCGCATCGACGAAAGCAGCGTGGGCTTTGAACGGGTTACCTCCTTTAAGGATTAACCTCCGGTCGCGGCGGGAGCCCCTCTCTCGCCGCGCCTAACTGCCCCGTCCGGCAGGTCTGGGCGGGGTCTTTTTATTCAGCGTTGACAGTATATCTAGGGTAATATACTTTCCGCGTACTCGATGGCCGTCACGTATCGTGCCAAACTCGATGGTGGTCACGTACCCACTAACCTAGATCGATTGCCGTTACGTATCGGCAGACAAACCTTCAAACTTCAGCATGGAGAAACCGTATGGCTTACGGCACCAATGCGCCTCAGGGGTTCGTCCCCGTCAAGAAGCTCGATGGCTCTGCTTGGACCGGCGCGACTAATCCTTATCAAATTACTAGCACTTATGCGACCGCCATCTTCCGTGGCGACCCTGTCACCATTCTGGCTGACGGCACCCTCGGCGTCGGCGTGGCTGGCGCAACTTGCGTTGGCGTCTTCTGGGGCGTCAAGTTTACCGACAGCACTGGTCGTGTGCGCTTTGAAAACTACTGGCCGGGCAACCCGGGCGTTCTCACCGGCTCTGTCGTTGAGGCTCTCGTGATTGATGACCCGAACACGGTGTTCACTGTTCAGGAAACCAACAACCTCGGTGCTGCTGGCACGCCTCTGGCGCTGGCTGATCGCGGTCTGAACATCAACTTCCTGTACACCGCTGGTTCCACGTCGACTGGTCAGTCGGCTGTGTCCATCGACAACACCACCGAAGCTGTCACGGCGACGCTCAACTGCAAGATTTTGCAGCTTGATCCGACCCCCGGCAACGCCGTTGGGAACTTCGCTAACTGGCTCGTTACCATCAACAACCACCTGTACAACGGTGGCGTGACCGGTATCTAATCGGCCAAGCAGGGAGACATAAGAAATGGCTATTAACACTACCGCAATTCGCGACCTGCTCCGTCCCGGTCTGGCTGCCGTATTCGGCGACTATCCGATGTATCCGGGGCAATGGTCCGAAATCTTCGAAAAGCACACGTCCGATAAGGCTGTCGAAATCGAAGTCGAAGTCAAGCTGCTTGGCCTCGCTCAGATCAAGGCAGAAGGTGCTTCGACCGCTTACGGCGAAATGGGTCAGCGTTATGTAACGAACTATGTGAACCGTTACACCAGCATTGGCTTCATCATCACCCGTCAGGCGATCAAGGACAACCTGTACCAGTCGTCGTTCCCGCTTCAGGCGAAGGCTCTTCGTCAGTCGATGGAACAGACCAAGGAAGTGTTGGGCGCTTCGGTCCTCAACAACGGCTTCTCGGCCAGCTTCCCGATTGGCGACGGTCAGCCGCTGTTCTCGACACAGCACCCGATTGAAAACGGCGTGGTTGCCAACACCTTCACGGTGCAGGCCGACCTCAACGAAACCTCGCTTCAGGACGCCATCGTTGGCGTTCAGCGCTTCCGTGATGCTGCGGGTCTCCGCATCATGACGAAGCCGACGAAGCTGATCGTTCCGGCTGAACTGCAGTGGACGGCGACCCGCCTTCTGCAATCGCAGTTCCGCGTCGACACGGCGAACAACGACATCAACGCGATCTATAACAACTCGGCGGTTCCGCAGGGTCATCGCGTTAACATGTTCTTGACCGACACGAACAGCTGGTTCTTGCTGACCGACGCTCCGAACGGCTTCAAGTACTACGAGCGTGAAGCCCTCGAAACCGATGTCTACACGGACTTCGACACCGACAACCTCAAGGCGAAGGCCATTGAGCGTTATTCGTTCGGCTGCTCGAACTTCCGCGCAGGCTGGGGTTCGCAAGGCGCATCGTAAGGTTGTTAGGGAGGGGCGGGCCTAAAACTCGCCCCTTCCCAATCGAAGGAAAGAACTATGGCCAAGACAAATTTCTCGGGCCCAGTTGTATCAGATAACGGTTTCTTGACCGGCAATCTGACCACTTCGCCGGGTATCTATTCGGGCGCAGGCGCTCCGACAATCTCGGCGGCCAAGGGTTCGCTCTATCTGCGCACTGACGGCACGACCACTAACGACCGCGCGTATATCAATACGAACGGCTCGACCACGTGGACGGCGATCACGACTGTTGCCTAACGGAAGGATGCGGTTATATGCGCGCCAAGAAGGATTTTCAGTTCAAAGCTGAACACAAGAATCCGAAAGGCGGCCTGAATGAAAAGGGCCGTGCTGCATATAACCGCGCCACCGGAAGCAATCTCAAGCGCCCGCAGCCCGAAGGCGGATCTCGCCGTGACAGCTTCTGCGCTCGTATGAAGGGCATGAAGAAAAAGCTCACATCTGCCGAGACCGCCAAAGATCCGAATAGCCGGATCAACAAATCACTCAGAGCGTGGAACTGCTGACATGCGTGGGAAAAAGAACTGGATTGCCGAAGCCATTAAAAAGCCCGGCGCACTTCGTAAAGAACTCGGCGCTAAGCCCGGCAAGCCTATCCCGGCAGCAAAGCTGGAAGCAGCCGCAAAAAAGCCCGGTAAGCTGGGCCAGCGCGCTCGCTTTGCCATGACATTGAAAGGTATGAAATAATGCCTGATGCAGTAAACTCGCAGACCCTGTTTGACGGCGACAGCCAAGTCGTCATGAAATTCAACAACGTGTCTGATGGCACGGGTGAGACGGCTGTTCTCAAGGTTGACGTATCGACCCTGAAGCCGAATTACATCGGCAAGGAATGCATTGGCGTTGACATCCGTCGCATCGTTGCTTCCGTCAACGGCATGTCTGTCAACATCCTGTGGGATGCTACCACAGACGTGAGCGCCTTCATTCTCGCCCCCGGCATGTACACGTTGGATTTCGACACTTCGACAATCCTCCGGAACAACGCTGGCGCAGGTAAGAATGGTGACATTCTCTTCACGACTGTCGGGGCGAGCGCTGGGGACACATACAGCGTCGTCCTCGAGATGATTAAAATCTACGCATCATAGGAGCTAACATGATCACTCGTGCTTATCAGAACGCAAACGGCGAACGTCAGGAAATCACTCTCGCCGCTGACCAGTGGGCAGCCCTGAGCGAAGCCGATCTCGAAAACATGCTTGGTTTTGGCAAGAAGGCTGAAAAGCCTGCCAAGGCCGCTAAGGCTGAAGCTGCTCCGGCTGTCGAAGAAGCTCCGGCTTCTGCCGAGTAATGCGCGGACGCAAACAATCGCGAGTTAATGAGGCCGGGAACTATACCAAGCCCGGCCTCCGCGAGCGTTTGTTCAACAGCATAAAGGCCCGTGAAACTCACGGCACAAAGGCAGGCCAATGGTCGGCGAGAAAGGCCCAGCTTTTGGCTAAGGAATACAAGGCCAAAGGTGGTGGATATGCCGATTAGAAAGCCGCAGCAGTCTCTCAAGGACTGGACCAAGCAGAAGTGGACCACCAAGTCCGGCAAGCCTTCCAGCAAGACTGGTGAGCGCTATCTTCCTCAGGCCGCGATTAAATCGCTGACGCCGGCTGAATATGCTGCTACAAGCAAAGCCAAGCGCGAAGGCAAAAAGGCTGGTAAACAGTTCGTGGCTCAGCCTAAAACCATCGCGAAGAAAACGGCGAGGTTCAGATGACCACGAGTGGCACGTACACATTCGGCGACACCGAACAGATTGATATCATCACTGAGGCGTATGAGCGCGTCGGGCGTAACCCGGGCACGCTGTCCTCAAATGATATCGATAGTGCGCGCCGCTCGATCAATTACATGTTCTCCGACTGGGCGAACAATGGCCCCAATTTGTGGGCCGTTGATCTCCAGTCCATCACGTTGCTGCCCGGCGTCCTGTATTACGATCTGGAGCCCCGCACAGTATCGATCCTTCAGGTCTATACCCGCACCACATCTGGCGGCCAGAACACTGACCTGATGATGTCGCCTATCAGCCGCGCTGAATATGACGCGATCCCGAACAAGGCTCAGCTCG
This sequence comes from Actinomycetota bacterium, assembly GCA_017853815.1. GTDB lineage: Bacteria > Actinomycetota > Actinomycetes > S36-B12 > UBA5976 > JAFMIT01. The sequence continues at coordinate 4,266 of JAFMIT010000025.1, read as the reverse complement.
GGCAGCGTCCGTTCCAGTATTATTTCCAGCGCACGATCACGCCTCGCCTCTATATCTGGCAGGCTCCGCAATCCGCTGGCGTCACGCTCTTCTATCATCGCATGAAGATCCAAGAAGATGCGGGCGCTTTTACCGATAGCATGGACGCACCAAACCGCTGGATGGAAGCTATTGCTGCAGGTCTTGCAGCCAAACTGGCGGTGAAGTTCGCTCCAGATCGCCTTGAGTTCCTTCAGGGTCTTGCAGACGGCGCTTACAATCGTGCTGCCGCTGAGGACCGTGAGCGCGTGCCGCTTCGCATCACCATTAATCCTTGGGGGTATTGATGCAGTACGCATTCGGAAAAGGGCGTAAACATAGGACATCCCCTAAGTTTGACGCACACAACCCCAAAGCAATCGCAATCTGCGACGGATGCGGCTTCCTCGTTCAGCACGAACACCTGCGGGAAAAGAAGGACTATCGTGGCGGCTCGGTCCCTGTTGGCCTTAGCATTTACGTTTGCGCTTCTTGCGATGACGTTCCTCAGCCATATTATAGCCGACTGCTGCTTCGGCCTGATCCTGTTCCCGTGAAGAACCCTCGCCCGGATTCGCAGGACGCTCAGACTGATGCACAGGAAGCTGCGGCTAACGCATACTCGCTCTACCTCAACCAGCTATACGGACTCGCATAATGGCAAACGTAAAGATCCCTGACCTTACAGCAGCCTCATTGCCCCTCGCTGGCACTGAGCAGCTTGAGATCGTGCAGAGCAGCTTCAGCCGCAAGGTTGCCGCTTCTGATATTGCGGCAACGGCAACGAACGTCCGCACGGTTGCGACTGGCGGCACAGGCGCATCGACGCTCACGGGATATGTGAAGGGCAATGGCACGTCAGCTATGACGGCCTCTGCGACCATCCCTTATGCTGATCTGGCTGGTCGGGCTTACATCTCCGCCATCAGCACTCTCGATCAGACGGGTAACGTCTTGGCAGCGACTGCGATGACATTTAGCTCCACCATCTTCTCAGATGGTATCAGCATCGTATCTAACACCCAGATCACGTTCACGGCTGCTGGAACTTACATGCTGGCACCCAGCATCCAGTTCAAAAACACGGATACCTCTGATCACGATGTAACTATATGGTTTCGTAAAAACGGAACCAACATCGCGAATAGTGCTACGGTTATTTCTGTGCCAAAAGCTACTGACGGCGGTGCGGCATTCTTCCAGATTGTATTCTACGAGCAGGTCACGGCTGGCCAGTACATTGAAATCATGTGGCTGCCTGAGAATGTGGCTGTGACAGCAGATTATACCGCAGCAGGCGCAATCGCACCCGCCATTCCCTCCATCATTCTCTCGGCAGAACGGATCGCCTAATGCTTGAAGAGCTGGTCTCCCGCGTCTTTTATGTGCGTAATCTCGCACACTTCGCTCATTGGCGCGCCAAGGGGGATGGCAGCTTTGCCAAACACACCGCTCTGGGCGAGTTCTATCCAGCAGTAATCGAGGCGATTGATCCAATCGTTGAGGCGCTTCAGGCCCTGCATGACCTGATCGGTGCAATCCCTGTTCCGAAGAACCCGCCCAGCGATATTCTGAAATGCCTTCAGGAAGACGTGGCGTGGATTGAAGAGCATCACGAGGACATCTGTCAGGGCAATCGGGCTGTCGCTAATCTGATTGATACCCTGACAGGTGTATATCTGACGGCCATCTATAAGCTGAGGTATCTGAAATAATGGAACTGGACATCAATACGGTTATCTCTGCTCTTACCTTTCTTGGCGGCATGATCGGCGTCTGGACGACACTAAGTACGCGCCTTACGAAGCTTGAGACGCGGCTTCAGTTTGGTGACGAGCGCTTTCAGTTAATCGACAGACGTTTCGACGAGATGCTCAGCCACCTCCGGCGCATCGAGGATCGATTGCAGCAAGTCGCGGATCGTGGTCAATAAGCGCTTCCTTGTTCTTGTAGCAGTGGGATGGTCTAGCATGGCGGTCGCCCAGTCGACCAACTATGTCTATGACACGACGACAAACAGCACCGCCACCAGCACTAATACCAACACGAACGTAAACACCAGCACATCGACCAGCACGGCGACGAACAACAACAATAACGTCAACACGTCTACCAGCACAGCGACATCGACCAACACGAACTACAATGTGCAGTCCGGTACGGCGACGAACATCAATCAGAACACGTCGACCAGCACTGCGACAAATAACAACTTCAACACCGATGTCTCGACCAGCACGATCAATCAGACCGTGAACAGCGTCAACACCAGCACGGTGAATAGCACCAATCTCAACACTAACCGGAACTTCAATGAGAGTACGTCTACATCGACGAACCTCAATACAAACCGTAACTTCAACGATAGCACGTCGACCAGCTCGTCCACGTCGACGAACCTGAACACTAATGTGTCGACCAGCACATCAGAGAACGTCAACACGAACATCAATGACAGCCGCTCGGTTAGCACAAATGTGAACCAGAACGTGTCGAGCAGTACGTCTGATAGCCGTAGTGTTAACCAGAACAACAACGTCAACGTCTCGGACAGCAAGAGTTACAGCGAGAGCCAATCAAACCAGAGCGTGACGCAGAAGATCACATCTCCACCGCCCTCAGCCATCGCTCCGAGCATGATGAGCTATAGCCAAGACCTCTGCACCACAGGCGTCTCTGGGGCAGTGCAGACGCAGATCCTCGGCATCTCTGGCGGCAAGACTATCCGCGACAAGAACTGCGAAGCGCTTAAGCTCAGCAAGACGCTATACGACATGGGCATGCGCGTAGCCGCTGTGTCGCTTCTTTGTCAGGATGAGCGCGTATTTGATGCCATGAAGATGGCTGGCACCCCATGTCCCTTCGAGGGTAAGATTGGCAAAGAGGCAGCGGCGGCATGGGAAGAAAACAAGTCCAAGCCCTCCTCGCGGCGCTAATCGCCACGCCTGCGGGGGCGCAGGACAATCTCTTAGTTAATGGCGGCTTCCAGCAAGGGCTGACTGGCTGGTATGAAACTGGGCCGGGCGGTGTCTATGACGGCTGTGGGCCGGCTGGAGGCTACTGCTACGTCTTCTCATACGCTACTGGCGTAGTGCAGCAGACAGTCACATCGCAGGCTAATTACACCGGCTTCATCGTTGGTTTTGAGTATCGTCTACCCTGTAACAACAGCATCGGCGGTTACTGTGCCAATCCACTTGGGCCGCAAGATTGGTTGACTGCCAGCCTCAATCTCTATCTTGGCGGAGAGCCTGTGCAGTCTGTGCCTCTCTTGAGCGTGCAGGCATATCAGCCGAACTACTCCGTTTTCTCTTTGACTGGGACTTCGTCCGCTTTTGACACAGCGACGTTAACTTTTACCGGGCAAGACGTTGGCTTTTGGGCTGGACCATACGGCCCGCAGATTGATCGCGTTAGCCTGTCATTCGACAATCCCGCCCCAGCTCCGGAGCCAGAGCCTGTCGTTCCTGTGCCTGACGCAGTCGATCCTGCGCCCGATGTCGCACCAGATCCGACTGAAACAGTTTTGCAAAACGAACCCGAACCGGTTGAAGATCCGGTTGTGGAGCAGGCTGTAGAAACCGAGATGGCTTATGAGGCGACTGAAGAGGGTGTGTCAGAAGAGGACATAGTTTCTGACGACATCGTGGAGCAGCAAGAAGTCGAGGAGGATCAAGCTGAGGACGCGAATGACGAGCCGCTCAGCCCTGATCAACTTGAGGCTCTAGCGGCTGGCGAAGCACCCGGTGCGCCGAGTGAAGCGGAGGTGTCTGAGGCGCTAGAGGCTGTAGCAGAAGAGGCGCAGCAAGCTGAGGCGGCACGTGCTGAGCAGCAGCAATCGGGGCCCGACCAGACTGTTGGGGTTGCAGGCGAGGCGCGACGTGATCGCAACGTAGAGTTCTTTCAGCGTGAAGCCGTTGAGGAGGCCGATCTATTTTCACGTGAAACAGTTCTCCAAGCCAGTCTCCAGAGCGTAGCTTTTGTGGCGCAGGCGGATGCTCAGTACGCCGCACAGTATGGCGAGCAGACGACGACAGAGACTGTCGCAGAAACCTACTCCATAGTCCCGACTGAAGGGCCCACGTTTGCGCCTGTGATCACGACCGTCATTGGCAGCGACACAAACACACCATCCGGGCAAGCGCAGCAGATGGAGCTGCTTGGCATGCAGGGCGATATGGCTGCCGGTCAAGTCATCGACGTGGGAGACGTGAACAATGGCGACAGTGAGGCAATGTCCCAGCTTGC
>JAFMIT010000143.1 GCA_017853815.1 Actinomycetota bacterium | reverse complement strand
ACGAAGATGGCGAGAACTTGCGTCGTATCGGTGGCGAAGTGGGTGTGACCACTGGCCGTCCGCGTCGTTGCGGTTGGTTCGATGCTGTGATCGCACGGTATGCGACCCGCGTCAACGGCTTGACGGATTTCTTCTTGACCAAACTCGACGTGCTGACTGGCTGGGAAACCATTCCTGTGTGTGTCGCTTACGAAGTTGATGGCGTGCGCGTGGACGAAATGCCCGCATCGCAGACGGACTTCCATCACTCGAAACCAATTTACGAGTACGTTCCTGGCTGGTCTGAAGACATCAGTGGCTGCCGTACTTTTGAAGAGCTTCCACAGAATGCGCAGAACTACGTGCGATTCTTGGAGTCAGTGTCTGGTGCTCGCATCAGTGCGATTGGTGTCGGCCAAGACCGCAACGCCACCATCGTGTTGCACGACTTGATTGACTAATCATGGTTGAACTTCCACGCTTCGAGCCGATCGCGGATCCGCGGCCGGACGCGGCAGCGTGGGGGACTGCAGTGTGGCCCCCAGCGGTTGATGTGGTGCTCGAAAACGAGTTCATTCGTGTCACGCCTTCGGTTGAGTCGGATGCAGCGGAGCTGTTCACAGCTCTCGATCATGATGCAGTCTGGGCGCATGTTGCGGGCCGGCCGCGAGACGTCGATGCGATGCGCGGGTTGATTGCGTGGAAGCGGGGCGAGTCGACGTGGTTTCCGTGGACGATTCGTTTGAAGGTGCCAGTCTCTGGGCTCGAGGCAGGTGTGGTCGTTGGCACGTCGTCCTACCTCGAAACCTCGCCCAACGACGCTCGGACCGAAATTGGGTCGACGACATATGACCCTGCGGTGTGGAACAGTTTCGTCAATCCGTCTGCCAAGCTGTTGTTGCTCGGTTATGCGTTCGAAAGGCTCGGGATGAGTCGGGTTCAGCTCAAGACGGATGTCCGCAACCATCGGTCGCAGCAGGCAATTGCTCGTCTTGGGGCTCGATATGAGGGGTTGCTTCGGCAGTATCAGCGGCGGGCGGACGGCACGATTCGGGACACGGTTTTGTTCTCGATTACCGACACCGAATGGCCTTCGGTGCGGGCTCGGCTGACGGAGCGGCTCTCGGGCTAGTAGCGTGGCGGGCTATGAGCATCGAACTGCCAAACCCAGAAGAAGGTCAGCGCGTACTTGAGATGGATCGCGCGTACGTGTTTCACTCATGGTCAGCGCAGGGGGCGCTTAATCCATTCACCCCAGCTAAGACCCAAGGTTCGTACATCTGGGATTACAACGGCAAGCAGTACCTCGACATTTCATGCCAGTTGGTGAACACCAACATTGGCCATCAGCATCCAAAGGTGGTTGCGGCAATTCAAGCGCAGGCCGCCGAGATGACGACGATTGCTCCGCAGCATGCAGCGAAGTCGCGCGGTGAAGCTGCCGAACGGATTGTTGGCATTGCCCCAGAGGGTTTCAACAAAGTTTTCTTCACTAACGGTGGCGCCGACGGCATTGAGAATGCGATTCGCATGGCTCGTTTGCACACGGGCCGCACGAAGGTGTTGTCGTACTACCGCAGCTATCACGGCAACACGGGTTCCGCGATCAACGCGACTGGTGACTGGCGCCGTATTCCTAACGAATACTCGATGGGTCACGTGCACTTCTTCGGACCATTCCCGTACCGCAGTGCTTTTTGGTCGGACTCACCAGAACAAGAGTCGGAACGCGCTTTGCAGCATCTCGAAGACGTGATTGTTGCTGAAGGTCCGCAGTCCATTGCCTGCATCTTGATTGAATCGGTCGTCGGCACTGGTGGCATTTTGATTCCACCTCCGGGTTACATGGAAGGCGTGCGTGCGCTCTGCGACAATTACGGCATTGTGTACATCGCGGACGAAGTTATGGCTGGTTTCGGTCGTACAGGCAAGTGGTTTGCGTTCGAACATTTCAATGTTGTGCCGGACCTGATTGTTTTCGCTAAAGGTGTGAACAGCGGTTATGTGCCTCTCGGTGGTGTCATCATCAACGATGCAATTGCTGCGACTTTTGATGCGCGTGTATTCCCTGGTGGTTTGACGTACTCGGGTCATCCGCTCGCTGCTGCGTCTGCCGTCGCGACGATTGATGCGATGAAAGAAGAAGGCATTGTCGAAAATGCCGAGCGAGTGGGACGCGACTTGATTGGCCCTGGTCTTCGCGCACTTGCTGAGCGTCATCAGCTGATTGGTGAAGTACGTGGACTCGGTGTTTTCTGGGCACTCGATCTCGTGACGAATCGCGAGACCAAGGCGCCCGTGGCGCCTGCGACCGGACCGTCGCCGGTTATGGCGGAATTGGTAGCGGAGTGCCGCAAGAATGGTTTGTTGCCGTTCACGGTCGCGAACCGCATTCACGTCGTGCCGCCATGCAATGTGTCTGATGAGGAAGTCGCAGAGATGTTGGAGAAGCTCGAAATCGTCTTCTCCGCCCTCGACAAGCACTACGCCTAACGGTGGTACGAGCCCAGAACACTCGTGGTACGAGCCCAGAACACTCGTGGTACGAGTGACACCGCGGCGCAACTTTTTCAAGGGTGAAACTCTCGGTTGCTTTACAGTTTTGCAAAAGCGTTTGAATATTGGCGTGTCTCGCTCAGCATTTGCTGATGCTCAAACTTCCTTCTGAACTTGAATCTGAGATTTGCCTGCAACATGATCTCGTGACGCGTGCACAACTTATTCAACATCGTGTTCGCGCACGAGAAATTAACGCGCGTTTGGACAATGGCCATTGGCAGGCGGTTTCTTCGCGAGTCATCAAAATCAGCCCAACCGCATTGACGCGGACACAAGAGTTAGTCGCGGCCTGTTTGCACCATCAAAACTTGTCATTGACGGGTGTCGCCGCTTTGGAGTTCCAGGGTCTAGGTATGGACCAAAGTCGACGCATTGATTTAATCGGGCCACGAGGTACCCGTGTCGAAGTGTTTGAGCACGCGATACTGCACACTTCGAGGCGAGAATTTTCAGTGCTGCCTGAGTTTCCTGCACGTACATGCCATGACCTGAGCGTCGTCTACGCGATGGCATGGGCCAGGACGCTTAAGCAGGCCCGACACTTCGCCTATTGGAGCATTCAAAGGAATTTGGTAACTCTTGAGTCGCTTTCTTCCACAGTATTTTCAAACCGACATTCGCCATTGATGAAAATGGCAATTCCGAGGGTCTTAACTTTGCGAGACAAAGTGGACACGGTTCATGAGCATTTGTTCGCCTCGTTATGCAAGAAGGCTGGAATTGACGGCCTTGTGGCGAAGCCAGAGTTTGTCCTGGAAGACGGAACAGCAATACATCCAGACTTTGGAATTCTGAAGGACGGTCGAATGCTTGCTATAGAGATTGATGGAATTCAACACGAATCGCTTCAAGGGCGAGCTATCGATGAATTGCGTATGCGGTTCTTGCGTCGAAAGGGTGTCGGTACCTTTCGAGTGCTAAACCGCGAATTGACCCAGGATCCGGATGCTGTTCAACAGCGGCTCCTCTTGAGGCTAAATCAGCTCTGAACTCGTACCACGGCGGTTATGAACTCGTACCACGGAGGTTTTGAACTCGTACCACGGTAAAATGCGTTGGTGAGAATCTTGGTAATTGGGTCGGGGGCGCGTGAACACGCCTTGGTGCGTGCACTACTCAAGGATCCAGTGGTTGAACGCATCGTTTGCGCACCAGGCAACGCCGGCATTGCACTAGATGTTGAGACCCGACCAGTCGAAGTCACCAACTCCGCAGCAATCACCGCAATG